>JBAIYI010000874.1:0-2554 GCA_037915955.1 Terriglobales bacterium | reverse complement strand
GTGTAGTTGCCGGAATTGATCTTTTCGCCGCCCAGATAGCCGATGTACTCCCCGCGGTAAAACTTCCCGAACTCCAGTCGCAGCCCGCCGGCGCCCAGGTGGCTGTGATACTGGCTGGGGCTGAAGTAGCCGTTGTTTAACTGCTGCTCCATGTGCAGGTGACGGAAGGCATAACCCGTTCCGATGGAAATCCGGCCGCTGCCAAACCACTTCATGGCCTCAGCATATTCACGCTCGCCGCGATTGCCGTCATTGAGGTGAACCAGAAACATGTTGCCGGTTACATTGAAGTTCTTGCGCCGGTAATCTACCCGCGTGTGCCAGCCTTCAGAAAGCAGGTCAGCCTGCGCGGCCTCGAAAGTGGGGATCACAGGAAAGCGGGAGAATCCGCCGGAAAGCGTCAGCCCTTTGTAGGGGAACAGCTCAAGATCGCCGGAGTAAGTTCCACGCGTGCTGTCATCGGCAAAGCGCACCGCGCCGCCCGAGGTGCGCAGCGCGAAGAAGCGGCTGGGCTTCCAGCGGACCTCCTGCCAGCCGCCGATCACCTGTGACGGCGAAACGCCGTTCTTCCACAACGACGTTTCTTCCATGCGCAGCCGCGTGGTCACGTTGCGGCCCAGCTCATAGTTCATCCCTTCTGACGTGTACACGGCGTGGTTTCCAGAACTGTCAGAGAAATAAGACGAGCCGCCCTGCACGTGACGATAGCGTCGCGGCAGCTCCGGATTCTCCGTCGCACTGCTGAGCAGGACCTGGCTGTACTGCTGCAGAAGCAGGCTGGAAGGGTTCTTCTCCAGCGCCAGGTTCAGCTGCGTGCGTGCCTCATCACGATGTCCTTCCAGTGCGAGGTTATGAACCAAACCGAGCGCGGCAGTTTCGTCCGCCGGATTGGCGGCGAGCAGGTCGCGATAGATGGCATCAGAAAGGCGGTACGCCTGCCGATATCCGTAAAGCTGGGCGAGCGTCAGTTTGGCTTCGCGGTTGTTGGGATTCTTTTTGAGGACCGCCTGCACGGCCTGCATCGCCAGCTTGTCCTGCTTCTGGTAGGCGTAAATGCGCGCCAGCTCGATCTCCAGATCTTCGTTATCGGGGAATCGATGTAGCGCTTCCTGAACAGTGTTGAAAGCTTCCTGAGGCGCCCCCTGATCGAGCATTTCTTCGCATTTCGCCACAATTTGCGCGGGATCGCTCAACGGAGCGGTCTGTGCCGGAGGCACACTTTGGCCGTACAACGAGCACACGACCAGCAAAGCGACGGCTTGGAACCAATATTTCATGCCCTTATGTCCTGCCTGTGAATGTGACAGGGCCATCCTGTCGACTGACGCAATCAGCTGGCCAACCCGGAGTACTGAAAATCCAGCAGCTTACCCGCGCGATGCCATGGAGATGTATAGAAATGACATAGCGGGTGTGTCCGATTTAAACATAGTTCCTGGATTCCGGCTTAGGTTTTTAGGACGCGGCCGAAAGTAATGTGTGCAGCGCGGTGATCGGAATGTGCAAGGTTGTGACACGCAGACCCGCGTAGTGACGCGGTGGCTCGCTGCCTGTGACAGGTTGTCACAGGCAAGTCTGCAATTTGCTCAATCCTGACGCCTTGTTTTCAGCAACTTACATTGTGGCTGCGTTTGGCTTGAGGGGTGCATATAGGAAAGGCAGACGGGACGCTAGTTGGAGCGCAAAGCAAAGAAAGACCGGGCTAAAAAGCTAAAGGTCGCTATAAGTGGTGGGCTTGGCGCTGATAGCAAAATGAGCCAAACGCAGTAACAGCAGGAAGAAGGACGGTCCGCAGGCGCATTGCGGGGCATCTTTTGGAGAAGGTGAAAGCGCAGGACCTCCTTCTTACCTGAGTTTTAAAAGCAGTTTTTCCGGATACGAAAGCCGATCTGGCCGAGGTTTTCGCATAAATGCAGACGGGAAATCGGGCCTGAGGTGATGAAAGACCCGAGCCAGAGGCGTGCTGCTTCTGGCGCAACAAGTGTAGTTAGTCAACGCGCAGAGTGAAACAACCTCCTTTTCTCAGGGTGTGGGTAGTAAAACTTAATGGGCGGCGCAAGCCGCCCATATTTTTTTGCCGGAACTTTGGTGAGCGGGGTCTTGTTTGCCGCGCTCTTTATTTCCCGCCCCAGGTCCGCTGCAGCGGATGCGCCTCAGTGTTGAAGACCACCTTGTTCAAGTCCACGGTTTCGCGTGGCGCAAAGAGCAGATAAAGATATTTCAGCGTCTCGGCGAGGAAGTAGCTGGGCATGATGTTGGCTTTTTCGCGCGTGGTCACGTTGCGCAGCACGGTGTAGCCGTTCTCGGTCTTGCAGCAGCGCGAAAGGCTCAGCAGGAAATTGGACGCCATGTCCTGGTAGAAATCGTCCTTGGTGAAGAAGTAAAGATAGTAAGCCGACTCAATGATCTCGGGCCGCAGCATATAACCGGGCTCAAGCACTTTCATGTTGGTGTAGTCGATCTCCTCCGGCTCCACGCCGAAGGTGGTCCACATCTTGTAAGCCGATTCTTCCAGCCGGCGAGCGCGCTGCACATCACCGCTGCGCGCGAGCAC
>JBAIYI010000251.1:0-4207 GCA_037915955.1 Terriglobales bacterium | reverse complement strand
TGGGCGACAAAATCAATGAAGACCTGCGGCGCAACGGCGGAAACCTGGTTCTCACACCAATCGAAGACACGCTGGACGTAAACCTGGGCGGAGTCGATCTGAAGCCGGCCAGCGAAGGCGCCTACATACCTGAAGCTGACCTGCTGAAGCTGAAAGGGATTTTCTGGGGACACAACATCAAAGGCTTTGTTCCCTATTTAACTGATCAGAAAAATGTGGCGTTCAACGGCGGCACATTCAAGGCTGACCTGATCGGCACCTACTTTGACCAGCCTCTCCGTTATGGCAAAGAAGATTTTTCCACCGGTGCGCGCACCGTCAATGGCTGGTGGAAGGTGGAAGGCTCGTGGCCGAAGGACGACCAGCCCGAAAGCGCGACTGCGGAAGCACTCGCCGGCAGCAGGCTGGCGCAGGAGAACGGGCTAAAGACAGGCAGTGAAATCGAGATCGCCGGCCGCAAGCTGCGGGTCACTGGAATTTTGAACACAGGCGGCGCGGAAGATCAGGCGATTGTGGCGCCCCTACATGTGGTCCAGCAGATTGCGGGCGAGCCCGGCAAGGTCCGCCGCGTGGTCGTAAGCGCGCTGACCAAGCCGGAAGATGCGTTTGCACGCCGTGATCCCGACAAAATGAAGCCAACCGACCGTGATCGCTGGTACTGCACGCCTTATGCGAACTCCATCGCATTCCAGATTCATGAGGCGCTGCCCAATGTGCGCGTGGAGCAGATCCGGCAGGTGGAGCAGAACCAGGGCAAGGTGCTCTCCCGCATTTCCGGCATGATGCTGTTGCTCACGTTGGCTGCCCTGCTGGCTTCAGCGCTCGCCGTCTCGGCGGCAATGGCTGCAACGATTCTTGAGCGCCGGCATGAAGTGGGACTGATGAAGTCGCTGGGCGCAAGCAACGGATCCGTGGCTTCCCTCTTTCTGACCGAAGCCGCTTTTCTCGCTCTGGCTGGTGCGGTCATTGGATTTTTTGGCGGCGCTGCTCTGGCTCATAGAATCGGACAGACGGTGTTCGGCTCAGCGATCGTGGTCCAGCCGGTTGTGCTGGCACTCGTCATTTGCGCGGCACTGGTCGTCACGCTGGCCGGAAGCATAGGCGCAGTCCGCAAGGCCATGCAGTTTGATCCGGCGGTCGTCCTGCGAGGTGACGCATGAGCCGCCAGCAACTTTTCCTGCGCATGCTGGTTAGAGCAGCCTGGGTGCGTAAAGACCGCGCTCTGACCGCACTCATTTCTGTCGCCGTGGTGGCTACGATCGCGACTGCAGCGCTTACTGTCTACTACGACCTCGAAAACAAGCTGAGCCGCGAGTTCCGCAGCTTTGGTGCGAACGTAGTCGTCGCAGCGCCGCAAGGTGCTCTCAGCGCAGATGCCCTGAAGCAAGTGGACCAGGTTCTTGCCGGCAAAGGCGAAGCTGTTCCTGTCGGTTACGCCATCGCGACTGGGCCGAGCAATACCCGAGTGGTTGTCGCCGGGGCTGATATGAAGCAGATTCGCGGGCTGAACTCCTGGTGGTCCGTGCGCGAAGCGAACGCCGCTGGCGATGCGCTGATCGGGGCACGCGTGGCTGAGCTTTACTCGCCAACCGGTCAGCCGTTCGAAATCGATTTTGGCGGACACAAGACGGAAGTAAAGCCGCAGGCGATTTTCACATCTGGGTCAGATGACGACAGCAGAATTTATCTGGACCAAGCGACGTTCACATCGCTGACCGGAGTTCAGCCCAATACGGCGCTGGTGCGCGTGGAAGGGCGTCCGCGGGAGATTCAGGCCAAAGTTGACCAGCTTGCTGCCGCTTTGCCCACACTAGAAGTGAAGCCGGTACGGCAGATTACGCAAGCGCAGACTTCCATCGTAGGAAAAACGCGCTCGGTGGTGCTGACTGCTTCAGCAATCGTCCTGGTGCTCATCATGCTGTGCATGATCGCCACATTTACCAGTTCGGTGCTGGAGAGGCGCAAGGATTTTGCCGTGATGAAAGCGCTGGGCGCCTCGAACAGAACCGTGAATGTGCTGTTTGCTTCCGAGGCTTCCCTGCTGGCGATCGCAGGCGCAGCGGCGGGATACATTGTGGGCAGCATGGTGGCTTTCTGGATTGGGCGGGCGAACTTTGACGCGGCGATCTGGCCGCAGGCTTCATTGATTGTGCCGGTACTGGCCGGAAGCGTGGTGCTGGCGTTGCTTGCTTCCACAGCGCCGCTGCGGCTGCTGCAGCAGATTCAGCCGGCCAGCATACTTAGAGGGGAATAGATGCCGATCGAGATCAGGAATGTAACCCGCGTTTACAAGAGCAACGTTGAAGTGAAGGCGTTGGACAACGTTTCACTCACGGTAGCGCCGGGTGAATGGCTGGCCATTATGGGGCCCTCTGGCTCAGGTAAATCCACGCTGGTAAACCTGATCGGCTGTCTCGACCAGCCTACCAGCGGGGAAATCTGGATCCATGGCAGCAACGTCTCCGGCATGACCCCGGCGGAGCTGAACCGCTTTCGCGCGGAGAAGATCGGCTTCATTTTCCAGCAATTCCATTTGATTCCCTATCTCACCGCCGTCGAAAACATCATGCTGGCCCAGTACTTCCACAGCATGACGGACAAAGAAGAAGCTTTGGCCGCCCTTGAGAAGGTCGGCTTGCGTGAGCGGGCAGATCACCTGCCTTCTCAGCTTTCCGGCGGCGAACAGCAGCGCGTCTGCATTGCGCGTGCCTTGATCAATGATCCGCACATCGTGCTGGCCGATGAGCCGACCGGCAACCTCGACGCGGAAAATGAAGAGCTGGTGCTGCGGCAGCTCCGCGAACTTCATGCCCAGGGCCGGACCATCATCATGGTCACACACGACCCGGCAGTGGCACAGCTGGCCGACCGATTGCTCGAATTGCATCATGGCAAGATCGCCTCGCAGCAGAGCTTCCAGATGAGCGACGAAGAGCAGTTCGACGAGGTACTGGAAGAGCTCTGGGTGCTGGCTGAAAACGGCGAGCCTGCCGAGTTGGGCCGCGTGGAAGTGGAAGGCGCTTTGCCGATGCCACTGGCGCTGGAGCGCATGGAGTCGATGGGATTGGTTGAATTGCGCGAGCACACGCACCAGCCGCATACACACAAGCTGGTGCTGAATCGCTGCCACGTGGCGTTTCGGCCGCCGATCGATAAAGAAGAACATGGCGAGCAGATGATTTATTTCACGGAAAAAGGCCGCCGCCGCGCCGAGGACATCATTCGCCGGCACCGGTTGGCTGAGCGGCTATTCACACAGACTTTCCAGGTGGAAGATGAAAAGGAAGTCGCGGAACAGGCCTGCAAGTTCGAGCACATTCTTTCACCGGAAGCCACGGATCGAATCTGCACATTCCTTGGCCATCCGCGGACTTGCCCGCACGGTAGCCCCATTCCGGCAGGGCCGTGCTGCGTCGCAGCCAAGTCGGCCGTAAGAAGCGAATTCCAGGACATCTTCGCCGAGAAGGGCTAGTCGAAGAGAGAATCGTCAAATGATCCCGCTCGCCTTGCTGCTCTCCACGATGCTGTGGCAATCACCTGCCGCCCACAATTCTCAATGCGTCGGATGCGCTGAGGGGCAATGGTCGAAACAGGCCATCGCAGGTGTGAATGAATTTCGGATTCCTGCCCCGGATGGCCAGTTCGCCATTGCCGGGAGTCACGACGAATGGTGGGTTGAGGCCAACCATCGCGTCGTTTCCCACAAGAACCCATTGCCGACGTGGAGCGAATTTATCTGGGCGCCGGACAGCCGTTCCATTGCTCTGACTCAAAGCTTCGGCTACACCAGTGGATATAGCGTCAGCGTGTTTCGAATTACCTCTAACGGTCTTCTGGAGGCACCCGGGATCAGTACGCTGGTCCGGAAGGATTTCGAGACAAAACACAGCTGTGAAGACAGGGACGTGAACGTGGCAGCGCTCCGCTGGGACAACAACTCAGAGGACCTTGTGCTGGCTGCGCAGGAGCCACCCGTTGGTGGCGTCTGCCCTGACATGTATTACTTCGAGACTTATCTCGTGTCCGTGACCGATAGACAAATCAGGCGACACGTGTTGCCGCCCCAGTTGCCGGACGAATGGAAGGGCAGTTTGGGAGACGAGTTGGCTGCCAATTACAAGTACATCATGAAAGAGGAACACAAAAAGAAACTGAAAAGCAAAAGGGAGAGGTCTTTCGTCCTCTCCCTCCAGAGTCGACGCGAATC
>JBAIYI010000366.1:0-2316 GCA_037915955.1 Terriglobales bacterium | reverse complement strand
GCGGTATCCGGGCAAGGTGTGCTTACCGGACGTGGCGTGGCATGCGTCAACTATTCCGGTAATAACGGATACGCTGCGCTGATTGCGGAGGTCACAGTTGATTTGGGGAGCGGACGCGTGGAGCCGCAACGGTTGGTGATAGCTGTGGACCACGGGCCGATTTCAAATCCTGACGGGCTGCGCAACCAGGTTGAAGGCGGAATCCTTCAGGGGATAAGCCGCTCGCTCGGGGAAGAAGTTAGCTGGGATGATAGAAAGGTAACGTCCACTGACTGGGAGACCTATCATAGTCTGTTCCTCGATATGAAGGTGCCCGCGGTGGAAGTTGTGCTGGTGAACCGCTCTGAAGGCCCGGCCATGGGAGCCGGCGAAACGACGATCACCGTGGTTCCGGCCGCGATCGGTAACGCAATCTTCGATGCCACTGGGATTCGGCTGCGGGAAGTGCCGTTCACGCCTGAGCGTTTTCGGGCCGCGATGGCCAGCCGCGGAGGCCAGGGATGACGGTTTTCAAATACTTCGTGGCTGCGGCGGTATTGTTGGCGTCAATGACCTTCCTGAATGTTGCGAATGCAGGCGGTTCGCATACGAATGCCGCCGGTGTTTATGCAACGCAATCGCGCGACGATGCTGGGGCGGCTACGGCTTTTGAAGCCATTGTTCCCGTGCTGCGTCACCCTCGCTGCATGAACTGCCACTCGAAAGGTGACTATCCGCGGCAGGGCGATGATCTGCACCGGCACACCATGAACGTGCCGCGCGGCCCTGATGGTCATGGCGTTCTTGCGCTGCAATGCAGCACCTGCCATCAGGACCACAATCTTGAAGGTTTGCACATGCCGCCAGGTGCGCCGGGCTGGCATCTTCCGTCGGCGGAGACGCCGCTGATCTGGGAAGGGCTCACGGACCGCCAGTTGTGTGAACTGTTCAAAGATCCGCAGCACAACAATCACCATACGATCGATGGAATCGTGGCGCACATGAACACGCCACTGGTACTGTGGGGATGGAATCCGGGTGAGGGAAGAACGCCGGTTCCCATGCCGAAGGAACAGTTTCTGGCGAAGGTGAAGGAGTGGGCAGCGAAAGGGGCGGCGTGCCCGAAGTAGTCCTAATTGTGCTTCGCTCTCAGCTTCGCGGTCCTTTATTCATATCGGAGTGCCACCATGGGATCTACGCGCATGGCGCGGCGCGCAGGCAGATAGCAGGCCGCCATGGCAAGCGCCGCAAACAGAATCGGCACCGCGACAAAGGTCATCGGATCGCTCGGCGCTACTTGATATAGCAATGACGTGAGCATCCGAGTCGCTCCCAGTGCGACGAGGCTGCCCACCGCGATTCCGACCGTAGCTAGCTTCAATCCAACTCCAACGACCATGCGCATGATTTGCACGGAACTTGCGCCCAGCGCCATGCGAATTCCAATTTCATGTATCCGTTGTGAAACCAGGTGCGCCATCACGCCATAAATGCCGATCATCCCCAGAAACAAGGCCAGCACGCCGAAGAAGACCATGAGCTTGGTCATGACGCGATACCCAGCATCCACAACGGTAATCAGAGTTTCGAGAGGAGACAAAGAAATCGGCTGGTCGTGGTCTACCGACCAGATTGCACGGCGGATGGCGGCAGCCATCATGGTGGAATCGGCGGAGCTGCGCACAACAAATGCCAGAGTCGAAGAAGGAAACTGAGCCAGAGGAGCGTAAATCTGCCACGAGCCTCGCTCGCGCAGGTGATCTCTCATAACGTCTCTCACGACCCCCACGATTGTGACGACAGTATGTTGTTCGCCGAATCGAATCTCTCGTCCGATCGGATCCTGGTTCGGCCAAAATTCGCGCGCAAAGCTTTGGGAGATAATCACGACCGGCAGGCTGCTTTGCGCGTCCGCAGAATTGAAAAAGCGGCCTTTCACCAGGACAATCTGCATGGTGGAAAAATAATCAGGGGATGCGGCCCAAAATTCCGCTCCTGTCCTTTCTCCCGGCTGAGCAGGCCTCTCGACGGGTTCCACCAGGACACCCTGGCCGAAGCCACCGAATGGAACGTTGCTGGCCACGCCCGCAGAAGTCACGCCCGGCAACACATGAAGACGCGCCAGAACTTCTTTGCTGAAAATCCTCTTTTGCGAGTCATCTATGTATTTCGTGCGGGGCAGCGCAAGTTGCGCAGTCATGACATTGCGGGGGTTGTAACCGGGACTGGTCCGCATGGAAATGATGAAACTTTTAGCCACCAACGTGGCTGAGATGAGCACGACCACAGCAAGGGCAATCTCCGTCGCTACGAAGATCCGCCGCAAACGAGCGCCCC
>JBAIYI010000868.1:0-2296 GCA_037915955.1 Terriglobales bacterium | reverse complement strand
TGGCAACGGTCGTTTCCCTTCGACCGCCACCTCCTGACCTTCGAGCTGGCGGCAAGTCGCGCGCACGCTCTGGCGTTGCGCGCTGCCGGAGTCTTGTCTGCCGACGAGCAAAAGTTGGTGCTCTCTGGCCTGGATGAAATAGGCCGCATGGCGGCAAGCGACCCTAAATTTCTCGACGATACCGAGGCCGAAGACGTTCATCATTTCGTCGAAAAACAGTTGGTTGTGCTGATCGGCGAGACCGGGAAGAAGCTGCACAGCGGGCGCAGCCGCAACGAGCAGATCGCCACTGACCTGCGGCTCTTCGTGCGCGAAGAAATCGAGCAGCTCCGTTCGCTGCTGGGCGGCTTCCTGCAAACATTGCTGGATCGTGCGGAAGAAAATGCAATCGCCGTAATGCCTGCGTATACGCACCTGCAGCGCGCTGAACCTGTGCTGGTGAGTCACTGGCTTCTGGCTTACTTCCAGATGTTCCGGCGGGATGCCGAACGCCTGCTCGACTGCCGCAAGCGGCTGAACGAGTGCCCGCTGGGCTCCGGCGCAATCGCCGGCGCACCGCTCCCGCTCGACCGCAGCATTGCCTCGCGTGAGCTCGGCTTCGACGCGCCGACGGCCAACAGCATGGCCGCCACAAGCGACCGCGACTTCGTAATAGAGTTCGTTGCCGTTCTCGCGCAGCTCGGTGTGCACCTCAGCCGCTGGGCGGAAGAGTTGATCCTCTTTGCCACCCAGGAATATGCCTTTGTTCGTCTGCCCGAGGCTTACTCCACCGGTAGCAGCGCCATGCCGCAGAAGCAGAATCCGGATTCACTGGAGCTGATTCGTGGCAAATCGGCGCGGCTCATCGGCTATCACGTGGCCCTGCTGACCAACGTGAAAGGCCTGCCCCTGGCCTACAACAAGGACATGCAGGAGACGCAGGAGCCATTGTTTGATGCCGCAGCCACCGCGAGTGCTTGTGTGGAGATCGCGCGGGGCTTCATGCGCACGGTTACGTTCAACCTAGATCGCATGCGCGCGGCCTGCGAAACCGGATTCATGAACGCGCTGGCTGCCGCAACGTATCTCGTGGGCCGCGGCATTCCGTTCCGTCAGGCGCATGAAATCGTGGCCCATGCGGTTCAAGTCTGCCTTGAGAAGGGCTGTGAGCTTCAGGACTTGACTTTGGACGAGCTGCGCTCCCTCAGCCCGGCCATCGCTTCAGATATTTACGGTCATTTAAGACTCGAAAGCGTTCTCGCGTGTCACGATGTGCAGGGCGGTACCGCTCCTCAGCAGGTAAAGCGGGCATTGGAAGCTGCGCGAGATCAATTGGCAGCACTCACGGAGACTCATGCTACGCACGCGTAGGGCAATTTTGCCTGACGTGGAGAAGATCCACGCCATCATCCGCAGTTATTCCGGCAACGGCGTACTCCTGCCGCGGACCCTGGCGGAGCTGTGCGAAAACGTGCGTGACTTCGTGGTGGCCGAGGTGGATGGCGCGGTCGTCGGCTGCGGTGCACTGCACCTCTATGGTTCTCATCTCGCGGAGATCCGGTCCATCGCCGTCACTCCGTCCGCCAAAGGCCTGGGGGCCGGACGCAAGCTGGTAAAAGCGCTTCTCCAGGAAGCTGAGCGGCATCAGGTGACCTGCGTCTGTCTGTTCACCCGCATCCCGGACTTCTTCGCCAAAATGGGATTCGGCATCGCCACGCGGGAAGAGCTGCCGGACAAGATTTACAAAGACTGCGTGCACTGTCCCAACCTGAATGCCTGCGACGAGATCGCTATGTTCCGCGGCGAGAAGCCAAAGCACATGGGGCCGCGCGACTTGCAGATACCCATCCCGCTGGTTAGGCTGGAAGTGTGAGCACGAATCCGCCTCTGGGTTTTCTTTTCTCAGCCGGCACAGCCGGAATCAAACCAAGCGGCAAGCCCGATCTTGCACTGGCCCTCGCTCCTGAGGGCGCATCAGCCGCGGCCATGTTTACCCGCAATCAGATTGTCGCTGCGCCGGTCACGGTTGGCCGCGACAACCTGCGTGCTTCCGGCGGCGTGGTCCGCGCCGTAATCGTGAATTCGGGCAACGCAAACTGTGCCACCGGCAAGCCTGGTCTTCGTGTCGCTACGCAGATCTGCCAGCAGACCGCCAAACAGATTTCAGCGAAAGCGCACCAGGTTTTTCCATCATCAACGGGAATCATCGGCGTGCCGCTGCCAGTGGAAAAAATCACCGCCGCATTGCCAACGTTGATTGCCGCGGCGCAGCCCGGAGCCGAATCGTTCGATGCCTTTGCCCAGTCGCTCCTTACCA
>JBAIYI010000316.1:0-2552 GCA_037915955.1 Terriglobales bacterium | reverse complement strand
CCAATCCATTTCACGGCCCGAGATCTCCTGACAGTGGCTGATGGCTTCCAGCATGGAGCAATTCGAAAACCGGCTTCCACCGATGTTGTACACCTCAGCAGACCGGGAATTTTCAAAGAACCGGTCGAACGCGCGAATCAGGTCAGAGCTGTGCATGTTGTCGCGGACCTGCTTCCCCTTGTACCCAAAGACCTTATAGGGCGTTCCCGTGGCATTGCACTTCATGAGGTAGCCCAGAAAACCGTGAAGCTGTGCGCCTGAGTGGTAAGGACCGGTGAGGCAGCCGGCGCGGAAGCAAACCGTCTTCATGCCGAAATAACGCCCGTACTCCTGCACCATGGAATCAGCGGCAATCTTGGAAGCGCCAAAGATACTGTGCAGGCTGCGGTCAATCGACATTTGCTCGCTGATCCCCCTCTCAGCAAACACGTGAGAGGGATCCAGTTCCCAGCGGGTCGCCTTTTCCACCAGCGGCAAAGAGTTGGGAGAGTCGCCATAAACCTTGTTGGTGGAGGTGAAGATGAATGCAGCGTCGGGCGAGAACTGTCGTGTGGCCTCAAGCAGGTTGAGCGTGCCGTTCGCGTTCACGGCAAAATCAGTGAATGGCTCGCGGGCAGCCCAGTCATGCGAAGGCTGCGCGGCGGCATGGATCACCAGGACAATCTCGCGTCCGCAACGACGAAAGATGTCGAACACGGCATTCTGGTCGCGAACATCGGTGGAGTGATGCTCGTAGCCAGAGACCGTCGCCTCAAGATGGCGACGCATCCACTCCGTTGATGCGTCGGCACCAAAAAAGTATTTGCGCATGTCATTGTCAATGCCGATGACATGGAGCCCTTTTGAGGCAAAGTGACGCACGGCTTCCGAACCAACCAGCCCCGCCGCCCCGGTGATGAGCGCGATACTCACAACTGCCTTTGGTGCGCCTCTTCACCGCGCATTTCGAGGGTACTTAGAGCCGGGTTCGCTCCACCAATCCGCGTAGTTGGGTTCAGTGGCACACCGGGGATTATCGAGTGTTGATCCATGATCTATGAGGGCAATCTGCCGGAATTGCAGGCCGCGTGAGGATATCACGGGAATCGGGAATGGGGCCATCGTTTCCGCTCCAGAAAAGGCATATGCCTCGCCCGGAGTATTCAGCGGCTGTTTTTATGCTGAACGCAGCTTTGGTAGATCGCGACCAGCCTTTCCAGGTTGGAAGCGCCGGTGTAGTGTGCCTCAAAGGCCGCGCGCGCCTGTGGTCGCATGGCGCGAACACGCGCAGGATTCCGGGTACACCACTCAATTCTTTCGCGCAGCTCTGAAACACTTCCCGGCGAAAAGTGGAAGCCGGTTTCCTGCGGAGTGATCATGTTTACCATGGGACCGAGGTTCGAAGCCAGAACAGGGGTCCCAGCCGAAAAGGCTTCCATAATGGTGCGGCCCATGGTTTCATACCATTCCGATGGGAACACGAGCAGCTCCGCGCTCCTCATCAGCTCCAGAACTTCAGGAAACGATCGCGCTCCAAGGTACTGAATGCGATCGCAACCGGCAGAAGCGTCCGCAACAGCACCGGAAAGCGGGCCTTGCCCCACAACCCGCAAAGGCATGGGATCCTGCGCTCCTTTCCAGGCTTCCAGCATCGTCAATATGCCTTTTTCTGGACTGAGTCGCCCGACGAAAAGTGCGTAGCCCCCGCCCCCCGTGCCCGTGGGAGGGCTGGGGTGGATGAAGTTCGGCTTCACCGTGATTTTGTCGGCGGAAAAACCGCCGGCAATGTATTTTTGGCGGGCGAATTCGGAAACAGCGATGTAGGTGTGGACGCGACTGGCCCACGTGCCTGCAAGCTTATGCGTTCCGATCATCGCGGCAACCACGGCGCTCGCCGGCCGGCTTTCACGATAACAGCCGTGCAAGACACCCGCCCAGGGGAGGGTCTTGCCAAGGCACGACTCGCATACTCTCTGCTCACGAAAAAAGAGAGAGTTCACGCACATCATCCGGTAATTGTGCAGGGTTTGTATCACGGGAACGCGATTGCGTGACGCAGCGTAATAGACCGAAGGCGACCACAGAGGAAAGAAGTTGTGGACGTGCATCACGTCAAAAGAGCCGCTTCGGAGTCTCTGCTGAACGCGCGCATACGACTCGCGCGACCAGATGGTTCTCATCGCGGTCCGCGCATGGCCGAGTTCTTCCACGCGATGATTGTCTTCTTCCAGATACTCCACTTCATGGCCAAATTCGCGCAGCAGGGCAGCCTCGGCGGCGCATGACTGATCCTCGCCGCCCGCAACGAGGTACCGGTTATGGAGCATGAGGATTTTCATCGGCTGAAGCGACATGCCACGGAAGTCAATTGAAGGGCTTTTACGCTCCGTTAAGAAAATCGCGAGTGCGCGTGATTATAGACGAGGTCGGCCAAAGCCGAAGTCACGCGCTCAGCGTTCGTCCAAAAGAGCACTATACTGCTCCACCACTTCGTTCACTTCGAACGGCCGCAGCCGTTCGATTGCTTTCTCCATCGATCTGCAATGGTCCTTCGCCTTTTGCAGCGCGGAGAT
>JBAIYI010000424.1:0-2921 GCA_037915955.1 Terriglobales bacterium | reverse complement strand
TGAAACCGTGGGTGGGAGTGGCTCCGAAGTGGAAGGTATCATTACTTCCATCACCGGAAACCCGGCCACAAGCTTCACCCTGGTTGCCGAATCCACGATTGCCGCCAATAGCGCCAACGCTCCGCTTACTGGGAGCACGATCACTGCGACGCCGGCCGCCACAGTTCAATACAGCACAGAAAGCAGCACGATCTCGGGGACTCTTCCTGCGTTTAACGGCAGCACGCTCGGACTCGGCCAGCGCGTGGAAGTCGCCAGTGAAGTACAGGGCGCCAGCAGTACCGGAGCCACAGGGGATCGCGTCAAGTTGCAGGAACAGGCCGTCGCTGGCACCATCTCGAATCTGGGTGCCGGAGGATTCACTCTGCTGCTCCCTGCTGATTCATTCCTAACCTCGCTTACCGGATTAACCAGCATTGCGGTGACCACCACCGGCAGCACCCAGAACAAGTTCGGGACGCTGAGCAATGGCGCAAGCGTTCGCGTCCGCGGGCTGCTCTTCTTCAATGGAACAGCCTATGACTTGGTGGCGTCTCGGATTGCGCCGTAAGGCAGGCTCATCTCGACCGCCATAGTGGCAGCTGGTCTCGCCGCCTTCTTTTCTGGAGCCCTTTTTCCGCGTGACGCGGGTCACAGAACCAGCGTGCGCTGTTTAAGTACGCTTAGCCTCGGATTGCTACGCCCCAGACTATGGCAACCGCGGCAGCGCACCAGAGCCTGACTCCGGACCATCGCGAGGAAGCCTCGCCCGCAATGGAATGGAACCGTGACAGCTACATTGCCGTTGCGGTACTGCTGTTGATCATCGCTTATCTGATTTTGCGCTTCGCCCTGAACTGGCCGGCCAACGCCCTTACCACCGAATCACCGCTACTGATTGCGCTGCTTTGCGGACTGCCTCTGCTGTATGACCTGGCGCGCAAACTCGTCAAGCTTGAGTTTGGTTCAGACCTGATTGCCGGCGTCTCCATCGTCAGCGCCGCCCTGATGCAGGAATACCTGGTGGCCGCCGTGGTGATCCTCATGCTTTCCGGCGGGCAGGCGCTGGAAAGTTACGCCCTGCGCCGGGCCTCTTCCGTGCTTCATGCACTGGCAAAACGCTCTCCCACGGTTGCCCACGTGGTGCATGGCAGCAGTTTTCGCGACGTCGCGGTCACGGAGGTCCGGCCCGGCGACGTTCTGCTCGTCCTTCCTCACGAGATCTGCCCGGTGGATGGAGAAGTGATCGAAGGCTACAGCCGTATGGACGAATCATTCCTGACGGGCGAGCCGTTCGAAATGTCCAAGGCGCCGGGTGCGTCAGTGATTTCCGGCGCGGTCAATGGCGAATCTATGCTCACCATCCGCGCCATTCGAATGGCGGAAGATTCGCGCTACGCCCGCATCCTGCGCGTGGTGAAAGAAACGGAACAGAACCAGCCCAGGATGCGTCGCATCGCTGACCGCCTTGGAGCCTGGTACACGCCGCTGGCACTGGCGATCGCCGCGTTGGGATGGGGACTCAGTGGCAATCCTGAGCGCTTCCTCGCTGTTGCAGTCATCGCAACCCCCTGCCCGCTGTTGCTGGCGATTCCGATTGCCATTCTGGGCGGCATCTCGCTGGCCGCGCGGCGTGGAATCGTGGTACGCAACGCCGCGGTGCTGGAGCAGATTGATCGCTGCCGGGTATTCATCTTCGATAAAACCGGAACTCTTACCTATGGACGGCCGACGCTCGCATCCGTCGTCTGCCAACCGGGCTACGTCGAAGAAGAAGTGCTTTCACTGGCGGCTAGCCTGGAAATCTATTCGCGCCACCCCCTGGCCCGCGGGCTGGTGAAAGCCGCCGAGGAGCGGCACATTGCAGTCTTCCCTCCTGCCAACGTCTCTGAGATACCTGGCGACGGTCTGCGTGGAACGGTGGAAGGCCGGAAGCTCCACATCACGGGAAGAAACAAGGCGGAGGCCATTTACGGGCAACTTGGCGCTCTGCCGCCGGCTGCCAGCGGGCTGGAATGTCTGGTATTCATCGACCAGAAGCTTGCGGCCGTGCTCCGCTTCCAGGATGAGCCCAAGCAGGAGAGCACACCTTTCATAAAGCATTTGCCATCCAAGCATCAGGCAGAGAAAGTGGTTCTCCTCTCCGGCGACAAGGAAAGTGAGGTGCAGCACATGGCCTCGCTGGTGGGGATCCGCGAAACCTATTTCAACCAGAGCCCGGAAGAGAAGCTCGCGTTCGTGCGCCGGGAGACCGCGCGGGAAAGCACGCTTTTCGTGGGCGATGGCATCAATGACGCGCCTGCCATGCTGGCCGCCACCGTGGGTGTCGCCCTGGGCGGCAGCAGCGCCGCCATCTCCGAATCGGCGGATGCGGTGGTGCTCGACTCTTCCCTGCGCAAGATTGACGAGCTGATCCATATAGGCGAGCGGATGCGCCGAATCGCAGCCCAGAGCGCAATCGGCGGCATTGCCCTGAGCGCCGCCGGGATGCTTCTGGCGGCCTTCGGTTTTCTCACGCCCTTGAACGGCGCCATCGGGCAGGAGCTGATTGATCTTGCCTCTGTGCTCAATGCTTTAAGGGTGGCGGTGCGGAAGAAGGAGCTTGCGGATTTTTAACATGTCTGATCGGGCCAGGACGACATTAAGAATCTCAGAGCCGCAGCGGCTCCGGGATCAAAAATCAATCGCTTGCTGGCATTCATCTGTCTTTCAACCTCGTAAAAAATCGGATACTATGTGGCCCGTGACCCCCGGCGTCAAGCGAATCATCTGGCTTCTGGTTCTCTACGGCATTGTGCATCTGGTGCTTTGCACACCGCCGCCGGAGATCAGCGTGGCTTTTGCCGGCAAGTATCACCTCAGTCTCATGCCGGCCCTCACGCCGGCCCTTCTGGAATCATCCTTCCTGACGATATTGTTCTTGCTTGCTGCTCTCGTGCGGG
>JBAIYI010000389.1:0-5718 GCA_037915955.1 Terriglobales bacterium | reverse complement strand
CGGCATAGTGGCGAGGTTTCCGGGTTTACTTCAAGCAGCCTCATCCTGCCCGACGATAAGATTGCGATCGTCGCGTTGACGAACCAGGATGCGGTGGATGCCGCAGGCCGCATTACGCGCGGCATCGCCAATAAGCTGGTGGCATTCGAAGGCGCCACCGATCCGAAGAATGAAGAACTGGCGCGCAAAATCCTGGCGCAGTTGGCCACCGGCAAGATTGACCGCTCCCTCTTCAGCGACAACTGCAACGCGTATTTCAATGACACGGCCCTGAAAGACTACGCCGCCACGCTTGCTCCCATCGGCCAGCTTGAAAACCTGCGCCAGGCCTCAGCCCGCTTGCGCGGAGGCATGAGCTTCCATAACTACGTCGCGAAGTTCGCGAAGAAAACGCTGGGCATCTCCATGTATCAGCTCAGTGACGGCAAGGTGGAGCAGTTTCTGCTCTCCGCGCAGGAGTAGCATCCACAGCTCATTCTTTTTTCGAATAAGCCGGATTGCTTGAAACAATGGAATCTCCCCTTTCCGCCATTGCAACGGGCATGCATGGCCCGTTCTTCCGGGGAGGTTGGGCGGGCCTGCTTCTGCAGATCATGCCTTCCACTTCGCAGAGATCATTCGGTCGCCCTTGAAGTACGTTTAATTGGTTCCTGAATCGGCGCTGCCTTTTTCCGCTTCGTTCCGTCTTCCCCTGACGTGCCTGCCAAACCATGGGTTAAGCCCCGATTTTGTGTATCCTATTGAAAGGATGTCCGGGTAGCCGGCCCCATATTCCCGGGTAAGGTCGAATCTCAGGCTCTCTGAAGTAACTCCCGGCCAGCTACTCTCATCTACTACTCGAAGGAGGCAGAATGAGCAGGACCCTCACAGTCGTAGTCTGCCTGCTGTGGGCTGGGTTATGCCTGGCGCAGCAGCAGCCACCGCCAAGAGTTCAGTCGCCGCCGGGCGGTCAACCCGTAGTTGCCGACCTGAACCTGATCATTGCTCAGCTGCAGCGTGCCGCGCTTTCCACCAATGGCGATCTGGGCAAGCTGCGCATTGAAAAATGGAAGACTGACAATGATCAGAAGGAACAACTGCAAAAGATGGTGGATTCCCTGCAGCGCAACCTGACCAATGCTGTCCCCGGCCTCATCACTGATGTGCAGAACAGCCGCGGCAGCATGTCATCGACCTTCAAGCTGTACCACAATATAACGATCGTCTTTGAATATCTGAGCTCAGTCACAGATGCAGCCGGCGTGCTGGGCAAGAAAGAAGAGTATGAGCCGCTGGCGGCCGATGCGGCAGCGCTCGATACAGCCCGGCAGAACCTCTCAACCTACATTGAACAGGCTGCAGTCCAGATTGAAAGCAGGAAGCGGAACCCGCCGATGCCGGCCGGCGGGCCCGCTACCGGCCAGGCCTCTATACCGAAGGGACCTAATAAAGAGGTGGTAGATAAACATGGCGTTCGTCACATCATCATTGAAGATGATGACGAAAAGCCGGCAACCTCTACAAAAAAAAAGAGTTCCAAGCCCGCCGCAGCAAAGCCTTCCCCCAAAGCTTCTCCCCAGCCGGTTTCAAGCCCCAAATAAAAAGCTGAAAATCCTTGCAAGTTCCCGGAACCTGCCACCCGCCTTCGGGGTCTATAGGTAAAGACCGCTCCAAAACTTCAGTCATCGCGGTCAGCGGGGAAAAGTTGTCGCAGCTCCGTAATTCTTGGTACCTTGGAGTTGACGCCATGCGCAAAATGGCGGGAGCAGCAACAGCAGTGGGAAATCTGGCCAGCGCGATCGCCGTAAGGGCGGAAGAAGCCTCTATTGTCGCGGAACTGAAAGCTGGTTCTGAAGAGGCATACAACTGGCTGATCCAGCACTACCACCAGCCCATTTACAGTCTCGTATACCGCATCCTGACCGACCCTTCGGATGCGGCCGACACCACCCAGGAAGTATTCCTTAAGGTCTTTCGCGGCATGAAACGCTTCAACGGCGAATGCAGCTTGAAGACCTGGCTCTACCGTATCGCCATCCATGAGGCCTCCAACCAGAGGCGCTGGTGGTTCCGGCACAAGAGCAAGGAAACCTCCATGGAGTCGCGCGAAGACGAGAACGGTAACTGCTACGGGCTGGGAGACACTCTTGCTGATCCAGGCGAATCTCCGTTGGAGATCTTCGCCCATGAAGAAGTTCGAGCCCGGGTTGAAAAGGAACTCAAGGAGGTCTCCGAACCGTATCGCACCACCGTAGTGCTGCGGGATATAGAGGGACTGGCGTATGAAGAGATCGCGGAGGTCTTGCAGGTTTCTCTTGGCACGGTGAAGTCGCGGCTGATCCGCGGCCGCGATGCCCTGAAGAGACGTCTGGAGCCGGTGGTCCGTGAGTTGATGGGTTCTGAGGTGGGGGGAGGCAGGCCGGCACAGGAACGCAAACCTGTGGCAGGTGTGCCTGGTCAACCGAAAGTGGAGGCTCAGACATGAAGTGCACAGAAGCTCGCCCCCTGTTTTCTTCGTATCTCGATCGAGCTGTGACCGGGGCGGAGATGCACGAGATTTCCAATCATCTGGAAGGATGCGAAACCTGCCGGTCCGAATACGTATCACTGGAGCAGACGCGGAGCATTCTCGCAGCGTTGGGCCGTAAGCAGACGCCCGCGGACCTGGCCCGCAAGATCAAGATCGCCGTGGCCAGTGAGCGTTCACGCAAATGGAGCACGGTGTTCAGCGGCTACAGCGTTCGTTTCCAGAACAGCGTTAATGCCGTCATGGTTCCAGCCACCGCTGGAGTCCTGAGCGCGCTCTTGTTCTTCGCCGCGCTGATCGGCTTCTTCCCCGTCCCGGCGGTCGCAGGGGATGACGTTCCCACCATGCTGTATGTTCCGCCCCGGCTGGAGATGTCCGTGGCTGATACGGAACTCGATATCGACTCTCCCGTGGTGGTGGAAGCCTACGTCGGCGTGAACGGCCTCGTTGAGGCGTATCGCGTCCTCTCCGGCCCGGATGACGCGCAGGTCCACATGCAGCTGAACCGCGCCCTGCTGTTTACTGTTTTTGCTCCGGCGCAGTCGTTTGGCAGAGCGGTACCTGGCAAAGCGATAATGACTTTTTCCCATATTCGGGTGCGCGGCTAAGGTAAAACTTTTCTCCCGTCATAGGGTCAAACCTGAGAGGGTTTGACCCTGTTCATTTTTCTGGCCTAAACTCTAAGTTCCCGCACATCTGGAGGGCTTCTGAAGGCGAAGGTTTTATTGCTTGCACTGTGCCTCATGGCACTTGCCTGTCCCCTGACGGGCAACGCTCAGGCCACCAAGGCACAGCTGGAGATCAGCGAAACATTTTTTACGCTCACCGCTGCGCTCAACAGCTGCGGCTATGATGCCGGACTGTCTGATTCCCTGCCGGTGCGCCAGGCGATTCGCTCTGAACTTCAGGCGATCCTGAAGCAATCGCCCGAAGCCGCGCAGGCGCAGTCGTCGGTTTGCGCCTTTTGGCAGGAGCACGATCGCGGGAACCCGGCAGATGTCTCGCAGTTCGTCTCACTGGCCTTGCAGCTCGGCGAGCCGCCACTCATGGCCCCGACGCTTCCCGACTCGGACATGCCGCCCGATGCGGCTTACGTCGTCGGCATGGGGGCGCCGCTCAGGAAGTTTTATGTGGCTGCCGGCATTCACCAACTCTGGGAGAAACACCAGAAGGAATATGAAGCGCTGGTCGAGCGCTATCACGATCCCATCTCTGCATTGCTTACCCAGACTGATCTTTATCTGAAGATGCCGTTCTCGAACCTGCCCGGCCAGCATTTCCGCGTTTATCTGGAACCACAGCTTTCGCCGGGACAAGTGCAGGCCCGCAATTACGGCGCTGAATACTCCGTGGTGATCTCACCCGGGCAGCAGGGCAAGCTCCGGCTGGAGGAAATCCGCCACACCTATCTTCATTTCGTGCTCGACCCGCTGGCTGCCGGACACGGCACCACCATGAAGCGGCTTGAGCCGATCATGCTGGACCTGAATCACGCTCCCCTTTCGCGCTCTTTCCGTGAGGACATTGCGCTCATGGTGAACGAATGTCTGATTCGCGCGATTGAGATCCGCACTACCATTCCCCGCAATAATCCCAAACTGGCTGACTCCTACGTGAACCGGGCCATGGCGCAGGGATTCGTGTTCACCCGCTACTTCTATGACGCGCTCGATAAGTTCGAAGAGACCTCGGGGATGAAGTCCGGATACGGTGACCTGCTTCACGGAATCGATCTTGACCGCGAACGGAAGCGGGCGCGTGAAACGGCATTTGCTGAGCA
Organism: Terriglobales bacterium; assembly: GCA_037915955.1. Lineage (GTDB taxonomy): Bacteria > Acidobacteriota > Terriglobia > Terriglobales > Acidobacteriaceae > Angelobacter. Next base: position 1,432 of record JBAIYI010000389.1, on the reverse strand, counting down.
CGCGGAGCCGGAAGTGGTCAGCGCAACCCGTATTCGTCCGCCGCAGGAAGACCAACTGAACCTGGCGGAGCAGAAGCTGGCCTCGGGCGACCGCGCCGGAGCACAGCAGATTGCGGAAGCTGTCCTCCGCAACAATACCGGCGGTAATCAACCCGGACGCGCCGCTTTCCTGCTGGCCCGGATCGCCAGCCTGTCCGGCAACATGGAAGAAGCTCGCGTTGATTTCGAACAGGCCGTGCAGTCGGCCCGCGATCCCCGCACCCTGGCATGGAGCCACATTTATCTCGGCCGCATCTATGACATCCAGGAAAAACGCGACGTAGCTGTTGAACACTATCGCGCCGCGCTCGCCGCCGGCGATCCCAATCCTGATACGCGCGCAGCCGCTGAAAAAGGTATCGCCGGGGCCTATCAGAAACCGGGAGCGCCCAAACAATGAGGCGGTGCCGCGCGCTCGCGTCCGTTCTTCTGGTCTTGGCCGCATGTGCCTGCTTCGCGCAGCAGCCCGCAGGACAGCCAAAACGTCTTCCTCAGGCCAAAACGCAGCCTGAGTTTGCCGACTACAACGCAGCATATGCGCTCACCGGCGGTGCCGCGGTCGAAAAAGCCGCCGGCGACTTCGCCGCCAAATATCCTCAAAGCGAGCTGAAGGCGTTTCTGTATTCAAAGGCCATGCACGAGTACCAGAACGAAAACAATCCCGGCAAGATGCTGGCGATGGGAGACAAAGTTCTGGCCCTCGATCCCGACAACACTATTGCGCTCGTGCTTACGGCTACCGTGCTCTCGGACAATCTGGCGGATGGCGATGCGGATCGCTCAAAGAAGGTCCAGACCATCAAGCAAAATGCTTCGCATGCGCTGGAAACCGTGAACACGTCATTCGCTCCGCCCGCCGGCGCCACTCCGGAACAGACCGCAACCTATAAGAAGACGCTGGAGTCTATGGCGCATTCCGCTCTGGGAATCATGAACCTTAAAGAAAATGATGACGCGGGAGCGGAACGCGAATTGAAGCTGGCGGCAGACCTGAACGTTGCGCCGCCGGACGCCTATATCTGGTATCACCTGGCGCTCGCCCAGGATCACCAGAATAAATATCCTGAGGCCCTCGCATCGGTAGAGCAGGCGGTTAAGTATGCGGCGGCGAACTCTGATCTGGCAAAGCTGGCTGCCGCAGAGCGTGAGCGCCTGGCTAAGTTGGCTGGTCCGCCTGCAAAATAATCAGCCTAACTGACTGAAAGTGAAGTATTTTGTATAGAAACCAGAGCCCGCCGCAGAATCCCCCAGGAACATGCTATGGGTGTCTGGCGTGGGCAACCGGCGGGCAGGAACGCCCTGTCCATCAACAACATCGAATCAAATGCTCCGCTTGTTGATCATCTTCGCAGCAACTCTCGCCCCGGCTCAGGCCGCCCGCCAGGCGGAAGTG
>JBAIYI010000491.1:0-4326 GCA_037915955.1 Terriglobales bacterium | reverse complement strand
AGCGCTCTCACGTTCTCTGCCTGCCACCCTTTCTTGCCTTTGGTGACGGTGAATTCAACCGCCTGCCCTTCTTCCAAACTGCGGAAGCCGTTGCTCTGGATCGCGGAGAAATGCACGAAAACATCTTCTCCGCTCTGACGCGTGATAAAGCCGAAGCCCTTAGCGGCGTTGAACCACTTAACTGTACCTTGTTCCATATTTCTTGTAATTCCTAAAGTGTTGATTTTTTTGACGCTGGAAAGAAGATCGAGTGTTTCGGCAGGTGCACTGAGGAGCGCTTGCAGAAAAACCAAGTTCTATCTAACGCAGGAATGATTATAACACAGGAGTCAAGAGACGCCTAAAAATCGAAAGCAAACAGAGTGGCGGCCTTGTGGAAAACTGCTGCTGGCCCGCAACGGTCCTTCATTCTGCTCGCGAAAATTCGCCCGAGAGTGAGCCTTTCATTGTGGGCGCGAGCGGGAAGCAGAGCACCTCCTGGGTTCAAAGCTCTTGAAAGGTGCAATCACTGATTCGATTCTGGAGGCGTTGAGGTGGGAGTGGGGCTGGCCGATCCCAGGCCAGTACCGGCGCCCAGCGGAGTTGGAGTCGGAGTCGGGGTTGCGGTCGGAGTCGGTGTGCCGGACATGATATCGGGAGTCGGAGTCGTGGAAGGACTCGGGCTGGCGGAGGGAGTCGGCGTCGCTGTTGGACTGGATGTCTGGCCGGAACTGGGCTCCTGACCGGGAGTAGGCGTAGGCGTGGGCGTGATGTTGGAGGGCGTCATCGTAGAAGGCGTCAAACCGCCTGCTGGCGTTGGCGATGGGCTGGCGCTCTGCTGCTGCGCTGCCATAGTGAATACCACCAGACCAAAAAGAAGTGTTGCGAGTGCAAGGCGGTGCATAGCTTCAACTCCTGATGTTCTGCTTTTTATGTGCGATGTCAGATCGGGAAGAGGGGGTTGCGCGGCGTCACCCGGAGTTGCGGCGCAGACTGAGACCGCTAAGAGCTAAGACAAGAAAGCTTTCCACGTGCCGCAGTCGGCCATCGTCGCCCCAGACTTGTTGAGAGAGCCTATGTGCTGGAAGCACATCTTCATTTCTGTAAGATGGAATTCGCGTTTCCAGGAGGAGGAAGACGATGCACCGCGTTCGCCAGGAAGACCTGCCCTTCGTCGGCAGTTCGCATCAGTTTGTTGGGGCAGAGCAGGGGGACACCGCCGTCTCGGTATTCCTGTTCCAGGGAAAGCCGGGATCTGGACCCGGACCGCACTGGCATCCTTATGATGAGATCCAGTTCATTCGTGAAGGCCGCGGCGTGTGGACCGTGGAAGGGAAGACCTTTGAAGGCGGGGCCGGCGATGTCTTCGTGATCAAGGCGGGAGAAGTCCACAGTTTCAAGGCAATCGGCGACTCGCCGTTAATTCAACTCGACGTGCACCTCAGTCCGCGATTCATCCAGGAAAACCTGTAACGCGCGCTCCCGGGCCCGGATTGTCCTTCTATGGCGCCGGAAAAATCTTATGGCCGGTTGACTTGATATTTGAGTAAAATACCGCCTCCCCAGAACCCACAGGAGCACGACAATGGCCCATACCCTACGCCCGCTTTCACTGGGCGGACTGCTGGACGAAACTTTCTACATCTACCGGAACAACTTTCTTTTGTTTGTGGCGATCAGTGCATTGCCGAACCTGGCGCTGCTGCTATTGACGCTTGGTGCGGCCGCAGCGGCTATCAATCCTGCCAATCCCGGTGGCGTGGCGATCGTTGGCGGACTGGGCACAGTCTTTGCCAAGCTGTTCGTGACGGCCATGGTAACCGCAGCGACTACGCTCGCGGTTTCCGAGATTTATCTGAACCGGGAGACCAGCGCGCGGGCATGTTTTTCCCGAGTGGCAGGGAAGACGCCGAGAGTGGCTGGGGTCTCGATCATGGTGGGTTTTATTGTGGGCTTTGGAATGATTCTGCTCGTAATTCCAGGAATTTACTGGGCCGGATTATACGCGCTTGCCATTCCCGCAATAGTTCTTGAGGATGTGGGCGCGGGGCAGTCCTTGTCACGCAGCTCGGATCTTACGAAGGGCGCCGTCGGGCGCATGATAGTGATCTATTTCCTGACAACCGTTTTCGCGCTCATCATTGGGGTGTCGCTCGCCGCCGGCGTGGAAGCTCTAAGCCCGTCGTTGTTCCAACACACCGGGATCATCACCAAAGACGTTCTTGAGGAAATCCTGACGAGTGTGGCCGAGACTCTGTTTGGGCCCATTACCGCTATTGGCCTGACTCTGGCTTACTACGACCGCCGCATGCGCAAAGAGGCCTTCGATATTGAACACATGATGAGCATGATGTCCGCTCCGGAGAATCAAGCCGTGGGAACGTCGGCTTAGTGCTCTGGTGACGTGTTCGTCATGCGGGCTGATTTGAGGCAAGACGCTCCGTGTCAGCTCGCTTTTCCCGGCTTTTCACGGAATCTGATATTGTTGCGGCGCTCGCCACGGAGAGGATGACGCCGGCAAACAGGAGTGTGTCGGCAAAGTAGTTGATCCCTTCCACCTTGACTGGGAGAGCCGGGGCCGACAGCGCCGTGATCATGACTGGCACATAGATGACAAGGACCAGCAGCAAGAGCCAACCGCCGACGGCGGTGGTCACCGTGCGCGTCTTTCTGTTCAGAGCAATGCTTCCCGCGGCGATCAGAAGAGCCGCGCCCGTCACGTAATCAATGAGCACACGGCCCGGAAGCCACGCCGCCATTTCTTTCTTGAGCGGGACGCCGGGAAGTCCCAGGGGGTGCAGAAAGTGTTGAATACCGAAGAAGACCAAGGCGAGGGTGACACATACGCGGCCCACAGTGATCAATGTGCTCCTGGCTGGGCCGCGCCATCCGTTGATTGCAGTTCCCGCAAGAATCCAGGCCGCGCCTCCGAACGACGATTCTCGAAAGACGATAGTCCACGTAATCCTGGCGTTCAGGTGGCGCAGCCCGGAAGGAAGATAAAGCATGGCCACGAACAGAAACATCATCGTCCCGAACAACAGGCCGGACCACCGCACTGCGATTCCAGTGGCGATGCTCAGGGACGCGGCAATCAAGGCGCAGCCAACGAAATAGACCCAAAACATGCGCCACGGCATGTATGGGGGCACAATCGCCTGGACGAATTGCGGGCCGAAGAGATGGAGGGCACCGAAGACCGCCAGTGGAATGGCGAACGACAAATTGGTTAAGGCGACGATCTTCTCCAGGCCTGGCGCCCGGGCGACGCGGTCTTTCGCAGACCAGGCTGCGATCAGGAACAGCGCGCTGCCGGCGGAGCACATCCCGATGGCAGTGGTAGAGCTTTCGGCGATTGCGGCAAGAATGGCCGGGTACATAGATCTCCCGATTTGTCTGCCATTTATGGACGGATTGATCCCTGAAACGTTACGGAAAGAAAACGCGGTTTTTCGCCAATTCAGTGCGACGTAACCGGTCAGAACTTAGACGTCTTCGATCCTGGAACTTCGCCGCTAAAGGCCAGCGCAGGTTCTTCATCGGTGCGCGGCCAGATTTCCGGGTGCTGCATGATCGTGCGCGCGCAGGTGTTCCAGCGCAGAATGGCTTTATCGTTTCCGGGAGTTGCGAAATTCGCGGCCTTCTCATAGGAGTTCATGGCTTCCCGCAGCATGTGGTATGTGGAGGAAGCAGCCCCGGCGGCGCCTTCGCGAATGCGGGCGTTTGCCAGACGTTCCCAGATGATTCCGGCATAGTAGGCCTGTTCAAAATCGCCCCTGAGCTGAGGAAGAACTTCCTGGGCTGCCTTGGGTGAAACATTGGAACGGAACTGATCCGTACGCGCGAGGAGAAGGGAAATCAGCGCCTGCTGATGGTCGGGCGCCACGGCCAGGATATCCAGACAAATGCTTTCGGCGAGAGCAGGTTCATTCAACAGCCGGTAGCGCTCCACTTTTGCGAGCGCTTCGGGAATGCTTTCCACGGAAATGGACTTCAACTGGAACTGCATAACATCTCCTAGGTTTTCGAATTGCTGGTGTTTGAATTGCTGAACATACGGAATAACTTCGATACAGGATCAAAGAAGCGGTCTACCACGCGTTCCTTGAGCGGGATAATCGCGTTATCCGTAATCGTAATGCTTTCCGGGCATACTTTGGTGCAGCATTTCGTGATATTGCACAAGCCTATGCCGAAGTCACTCCTCAGCGCGGGAACGCGATCTTCCACATCCAAGGGATGCATTTCCAGGGCGGCTGCATAGACCAGGAACCGAGGGCCAATGAACTGGTCATGCATGTGGTGGTCGCGCAGTACGTGGCAGACGTCCTGGCAGAGGTAACATTC
>JBAIYI010000660.1:0-1725 GCA_037915955.1 Terriglobales bacterium | reverse complement strand
GCAGAAACGTCCTCATTCTTGCCTTCTCCGCGTCGTACTTTGAGAGGAACTCTTTCTCAATAAGCCGTGCGAAAAACTCCTGCGTCAGATCCTGCGCGTCCTCAGGATCAACGCTCCAGCGCAGGCGGATGTACTTGTAAACCGGCCGCCAGTAAGCCGCGGCGATTGCATCCACAGCGGCCCTGCGCTCACCTTCATTGCTGCTCTTCACGGCGGCGACAATGGAGTATCGAGTGAGCGGAAACGCGTCGCCGTGGGCAGAAGGAGACAGAAGCTACCTCAGATTCGAGAAAAGAGTAGCGCGAGTGTACGGTCACTCTCTGCGCAAATCAAGAACATATGCGGACATGCCGGCACTGCGCAGGCATGAACTCTGCTGCCGGACTACGGCTGCTCTGCCGCAACCACCGGCTTCGCGCTCCCTCGGCTCGCCCAAATCATCAGTGCCGCTCCAGCGATGATCGAAAGCAACGCCGTGAACTGCGCGTTGCTCATGCCAAAGATCACCCGCGGGTTGATGCGGATGAACTCCACCAGAAATCGCTCAGCGCCGCTCAGCACCAGGAACTCTCCCGTCAGCAGTCCTGGCGGCAGCGTCTGGCCCGATCGGCCTCGCCGCCAGATGTACCAGAAGATCAGCATGCCGGCCACGAATTCATAAATGGGCGTGGGATAAACATTGCAGTCCGCCGGCCATCCGTTCGGATGCGCCGCATCAATCGCTTTCGGACATGTCTCAGTCGTCGGCACCTGCCCGTTCGGGAATGCCATTCCCCACGGCCACGACCAGTTTGTCGGCCTGCCGTAATCTCCGTCGCCGGACACCAGGCAGCCAATTCGTCCCACGGCATAGCCAATCGCCGCTGCCGGGCTCGCGATGTCCAGCATCCGCGCCAGGTTCACCTTGTAGCGGTGCGCCAGAAACAACAGCGTGCCGATGCCCGCGACAAATCCGCCAAACCACGCAAACCCTGAGCGGAACCAATTCAGCATCTCCCGCGGATGCCCCAGGATCTGCCAGCTCAGCCGATCTTCCGGCGTATCGAACACGTGCCAGATCTTCGCGCCCAGGATTCCGGCAATCGCCACGTACAGCACCACGTTGTACGGGTCAATATCGATCTTCCGCCGCTTGATATCTCCGGCAAGCGCAAAGTACGCGACGGCGAACGCCAGGATCATGAACAGCCCAAACGTGGGCACATCCAGCGGACCTATGTGAATGAACGGGAGCAGGGCGTTTATCCTTCAACCGGGAATTTTCGGTTTAAGTATAAATAAACGCGCCGCAATCAGTGATGGGCTGACTCTTCCGTAGCAGCCGCCGGAGTTATAAACGTGACGTCTGGCTGCTCTGCGGTTGCGCGGACGGCCAGCTGCGCCGGCACAATGATTGCCCTTGGCAGCGTTCCATTCTTGCGACGGTATTTCCGCAAGTCAGCCATGGAATTCACGCCCATCTTCTGCTTCAGAGCCGCGCTTGAAGGAATGTCCCTCACCTCAAACAGCGCCGCCGGACGAAACGTCTGGTGCGCCGCCATCAGCAGGTCGCTCTCGCTGCGCAGGTCGCCTTTCAGCGTGGGATCAAGGATGAAGCAGTAGAAGATGTCCCACTCTCTCGGCTTGCCGTCAATCGTGTATTTGTTCACCACGCGAGTGTGGTCAAACTCCGGCTGCGCCGCTGAGCGATACTGCCCGCCCGGCACCACTAAATAAAGGTTCAGC
>JBAIYI010000056.1:0-4345 GCA_037915955.1 Terriglobales bacterium | reverse complement strand
CGAATTTGCGGATGGCGGCAACTTTCAGCTTCTTCAGCATTCTGTAAGCCCCTTTTCATTCAGATTGATTCGAGAGGATAGTAAGGCGATGCAAGGAAATTTGTGGGGCGTTACGTGTCAACTGAATTCCGCAGCAAACTCTACTTCTGGCGTGTGAGCCAAGGGTCAATGATGTTCTTGCGACAGGGTCAATGATGTTCTTGCGACGTCGTGGCACAGCCGCCCCCGGCTGTGCTGGTTCTCGCCAGTACCATGGGTAGTCCTCTGGACGACGCACTCCGGTCTGAATCGCATTCATCTGGATGTAAAGCATGGTTTCGTCAAATTCGCCGGGAATGCGAATCAGGTGATCGAAAGATTCGTCGCGCCACAAATTACCTTTTCTTTGAAGCAATTTGTTGACACTGTGCGATGAAGCCCCTTTTATGCCGTTCATGATCATGGCTAGACGAATGTATTCTTCGCCGTCCTGCATTGGCGTGAAAAGAAGGTGCACATGGTTCGACATTACCACCGTCGCATGAAGCTGGTATTGCGTACCATGTCCGTGCAGGCAATGTTTCAGCACCAGGTCTTTGGCTTTCGGCGGCAGAATGAAGTCATTTAGCGTTTTGAAGGTTACAAAATACGTCCCACCGGGTTTTTCCAAATGAGGCAGGTTTCGCCGATAGAGGGTCATATTACGATCTTGCACAGCCGAGGGCGGCTGTGCCACTAACGCTCAGATGCACGGCGTGATTACGATTGAGAGTCGCCGACTCAATAACCGAGGCAAAACCAGAACAAAACACTCTTATCGTGTGTTAACGCACCACGCCCAGTTTTTCCATGGGCCAGTAACCGAACACGGCTTTGCCATAGATAAAACTGCGCGGGACAGGACCGAAATCGCGGCTGTCATTGGACATGGAGCGATGGTCGCCGAGAACGAAGTAAGTATTCTCCGGTACTTCTAATTCAGGGTAGGAACGCGAATCCTGGTATTCGCCGGGAACATACGCCTCCATCACGCGCTCGCCATTCACGTAGAGCCTGCCGGCGGCGATACGCACATGGTCGCCGGGAAGGGCGATGACCCGCTTGATGAAACTCTTGCGCGGATCACGCGGATAGCGAAAGACGATGATGTCGTCGCGCTCGATGCTTTCCAGGCGATACACCAGCTTGTTGATGAAAATCCGTTCCTGATCTTCAAGCCCGGGTTCCATGCTGCCGCCTTCCACCTTTACCGGCTGGTAGACGAACAGAATGATGAAGAAGGAAACCACAATGGAGAAGAAGAGGTCGCGCGCCCAGGAGTTCAACAGTCGCAGACTGCCTGGGGGTGTGGGTTGGGAAGGCGCTTCCGGCGCGGGGGCGCTGGCGTTCTCAGTGGTCTCCACTAACCTATTCTCCTGCTTCATTATACGTGGAATTGGCGGGCGGTGAAGCTCCCGGCGAGGTGAATTTCTGGAGTAAAATAGGCAGGTCATGAAATATCTTGCTGGAATTTTTGCGCTTGTGTTTGCTGTATCCATCACCCATGGGCAGTACTCCCAGGGCCCGCTTCCCGCGTTCAATGACCACGCACCCAAGAAGACTGATTCGGTGCCACCGGTACTGACAGAAAAGCAGCTTGCCGACCAGGGTTTGACCATTGCTGCCCAGAAAATGAGCTACAAGGCAGCCGCCAAGTACCCGGCAGTGATGTATCAGCTGCCCTGCTACTGCTACTGCGACCGCAATCATGGCCACAACAGCCTGCACTCCTGCTTTGAAGGGACGCATGGAGCCAATTGCGGAACCTGCATGGCTGAAGCGCTTTATGCCGCCAAAATGACAAAAAAGGGATGGACGGTAAAGCAGATTCGGGACGGGATTATCCGCGGCGACTGGAAGACGCTGGACCTGCAGAATCCTGAGCCGGTGCTGTAAAACTGCCCTGTTTCCAGTGCAGTTGACGCGTGTTAAGATTTGATCGTATAAAGGGCTGCACCCCTTATGCAGCCCGTGCCTCGGGATAGCTGAACCGAAAATTTTCCACAGCCTTGTTCTGCCGCTATTCCGGTGATGGCCGGAAGGACGCAAGCGAATGAAGAAAAAGGTGGCAGCAAGCGTTAAACGTTCGCTCGCTAAGCCGCACAAAACACGGCACCTTAGAACGAGAGAAGAGATGTCTGCGAAGAAAACAGTTGCCGCTCAGCCCAAGCCAGCACGCAAAGAAGACCCTGGTTTTGCACAGGCTGTGCAAAATTATGAGGCGGGACTCAAGGCGATGCAGGAGCGTAAATTTGAGCGAGCCAAGGCGCTGTTAGAGAAGGTTTTGGCCGCAGGCCCGTCTGAGCTGGGTGACCGGGCCCGGGTCCACCTGAACACCTGCAATCAGCAGCTGAATGAAGCGGCTGCAACATTTAAGACTGCGGAAGAGCGGTTCGACTACGCGGTCTCGCTTCTGAACTCAGGGCAGTACGACCAGGCCAGGGCGCAGATGGAGAAGATTCTCAGCCAGAACTCGAAATCTGACTTCGCATTCTACGGATTGGCAGTGGTGGACTGCCTGACGGGCCAGATTGAAAGCTCGCTTAAGCACCTGAGCGAAGCCATCCGCATGAATCCTCACAATCGCTTCCAGGCGCGGAACGATTCTGATTTCCAGAATATGGCGGACGATCCGAGATTCACCGAATTGCTCTATCCCGAACCGGGCGACCCACCCCCCGGCAGGCACTGAGAAGAGCCCATACGAGTAATGTCGCTTAATCCAGAGCCGGGCAGAACGCGCGCAGGGCAGGGCACACGCGTGGTGGCCATCGGCGGCGGCACCGGTCTTTCTACTCTCCTCAAAGGGCTGAAGCGATATACGCACACTGCCGCGGAACAACCTCCCAGGGGACTTTACATTTCAGATCTCACCGCCGTAGTTACCGTGAGTGACGATGGCGGATCCAGCGGCCGTTTACGAAGAGAGCTGGGCATGCTGCCGCCGGGCGACGTTCGCAATTGCCTGGTGGCTCTTTCAGAAGATGAAAGCCTGCTCTCACGACTGTTTCAGTATCGCTTCACCGGCGGCGGCGACCTGGAAGGCCACAGCTTTGGCAATCTTTTCCTGGCGGCGCTTACCGCCATGACGGGTGACTTTGCGGTTGCGGTAAAACAGGCTTCTGAAATTCTTGCCACGCGCGGCCACATCCTGCCGGCTACTTCCGCCAATGTGCAACTGGAAGCCGTTATGGACGATGGTTCGCATATCGTCGGCGAAACGAAGATCAATGGCAGCGACAAGCGGATTGTGGAACTGATGATGCGCCCGGAAAATCCTGAGCCCCTGCCCCAGGTGCTCGAAGCCATCGCCAGGGCCGACGTGATCACCATCGGTCCCGGGTCGCTCTTCACCAGCCTGATCCCCAATCTGCTGGTGCGCGGGGTCACGGAAGCCATTGCGCAGTCGCCGGCGACGAAAGTTTTCATCTGCAATCTCATGACTGAGTCCAATGAAAGCCTTCACATGAGCGCGTCAGATCACCTCATGGCCATCTATGCGCATGCTGCTCCGGGACTGTTCAATTACGCGCTGGTGAATTGCGAGCCGGTGTCCGAAGAGACCCTGGAACGTTATGCGGCCGAGCAGGCTGAGCCCGTTGAATGCGACACGGGGATGGTGGAATCGCTGGGCGTGCAATGTATCACCGGCAATTTCATTGAAGAAAAAGAAGTGGTGCGCCACGCCACCGATCGAATTTGCCAGGAGCTGCTGCGGCTGGCGCGGACGACGCGCAAAGAGATGGCTACTGCGCATCATCCGTCAGAGTAAAAAGGGAGTTCGCCACATATGGCTGCGGAGCGAAAGTTCGGGATCGTGATTATGGCAGCCGGCAAGGGGACCCGGCTGAAGTCAAAACGGGCCAAGGTCCTGCACGAAATTGCCGGCAAGCCGCTGCTGGCACACGTGATTGAAGCCGCGCGCAAAGTCGTGCCGGCGGAAGACATTCACGTGATCATCGGTCATCAGGCGGAGAATGTTCGGGCGGCGGTGAAGGGCTACGGCGTGCGGTTTGTGTTGCAGGCGGAGCAGCGCGGCACAGGACACGCCATTATGTGTGCGCGTGACCAGGTGAAGGATTACGAAAACATCCTGGTGCTTTCGGGCGACGTTCCGCTGATTCGTACAGAGACGATTACTCAGGTACGCGACTTTCATCTGGCCAAGAAAGCTGCCATGACGATCCTTACCGCCGAACCCTCCGAGCCCTTCGGCTATGGACGTATCATCCGGGCCGGCGCAGGAAGTGATCGCGTAAAGGCAATCGTTGAGCAGAAAGCTCTGACCAAAGCGCAGCAGAAGACCCGCGAGATCAACTCTGGAATT
>JBAIYI010000615.1:0-1510 GCA_037915955.1 Terriglobales bacterium | reverse complement strand
TGGGCAGAAGCAGCACGTCATTTCCGGCTTTCAGCGCATCCACGGCGGCGCGGCCCGCGGGATTACCGGATTGAGCAGGATACAAGCCCGTGAGTCCGCGCATCTCCATCGCATCGGTCACGATGACACCTTCGAACCCAAGCTGTTTGCGCAGCACGCCCTGGATCACATTGGCTGATGTGGTCGCCACTTTGTTCTGGTCCGGTTCGAGCGCCGGCGTTGCCAGATGAGCGACCATTACTGAATCAGCTCCGGCGGCAATCGCCTTTCGGAACGGCGGCAGCTCAACATTCTGCAAGTGCGCCAGGTCGGCATCCACCCTCGCCACCCCCAGGTGCGAGTCGGTTCCGGTGTCGCCATGGCCGGGAAAATGTTTCACGCTGGTCAGTAAACCGTGAGAGCGCGCACCACGGATGAACGCCGCGGCAAAGTCGCCCACCATTGCCGGATCTTCACCATAGGAACGGGTATTGATGATGGGGTTTTGCGGATTGATATTCACATCCGCCGTGGGCCAGAAATCCCAGTGGATACCAACAGCCCGCGACTCGTCCGCCACGATAGCCCCAAAACGTTCTGCATTTTTCGGGTCGCCTGTCGCGCCGAACGCCATCGCATCCGGGAAAATCGGTACGGAGTTCATGCGCATAGCCAGTCCGCGCTCGAAGTCGGCGGCGATCAGCAGGGGCAGTTTCGAGTCGCGCTGGAGTTGGTTGCTCATGGCTGCTGCCTCCAGCGGCAGGCTCTTCAGCAACGCTGGCCCATCCACATGAACGGTCAGCAGCACGGAGCCGAGATGGTACTTCTGCATCTGGTCGCGAAACTGGCGATAGCCGTCGCTCTCAAAGTTCTCAAAATCCATGAAGTAGCGGACGCTCAGCAGCTGCCCGACTTTTTCTTCGAGGGTGAGCTTCTTGAGCGTCTGCTCCGACCAGCGGCGTCCTTCTTTGCTGAGCTGCACCGGCCCCGGCTTCACGTAACGATCAGCGGCGTGGGCAGAGCCCAGGGTAAAGAGAAGAAGGACCAGCAGACAGGTTTTTACGCGGAGCATGAATGAAAGATAGCAGAGCCGCGCGCCGGCAGGGAGATGCTGCATGGGTTCGGCGTGTAACGTACGGTGACCAGAGTGTTACGACTTCATCCGCCGATCAAAGTTGAACACGGCCAGCACCAGCACGGCATTGATGGCGAAAACCACCGCTGACCCGATCGCCGCATGCAGCGGCGTTCCGGACTCATGCCGCAGCACGGCATCCACCGTGGCGGCCAGGAGCCAGAGCTGCACGACCACACCGATGCCGATCAGCGCCAGCAGCGCGGTGAACAGCGCGGTTCCCTGAGTTTGGCGGGCGTTCATCCGACCTCCACGCCGACGGCAAAGATTTCATTTCCCTGCTGCTCCAGCTTGATGCGTGGCAGTGGACGCGTTGGCGGCCCGGCATACGGCCGGCCTTCCGCCACCGTGAAGTAACCCTGATGGCAGGGGCAGAAAAGCGCGTTGTCTTTTTCG
>JBAIYI010000412.1:0-3194 GCA_037915955.1 Terriglobales bacterium | reverse complement strand
CCATCGGCGAAGTAAGAAAGAACGCCATCAACGCCAACGTGTAAGAGAACCTCACGCAACAGAAAATCAGGGCTGCCTCGGCAGCCCTGATTTTTTCTCGTCACAGCAGCAGTTTATTTGCCCAGGTCCACGTTCTGGCGCTTCGGAGCTGCGCCCTTGGCGACGGTCTGGAACTGAGCCACATTGCCTACCGGCTGTCCGGTGTTGGTCGTCACCTGGATGTAGTAGGTAGTGTTCGGCTGCAGGTTGTCGAGCTTCACGCGATGGTTAGTACCGTGCGGATTCTCTGTGGCATCAGCTGCCTGTGAATTCGCCGCTGTGAGGGTGGTTGGCGTGGTGCCGAAATGGATTCCCATGTCCGACGGGTCCTTGGTGGTCCAGGCAATCACCGCATCGTGGTCGCTGACGTATTCCAGGACCGGTCCATGGGTCACGGTTGGCAAGGCCGCAGTCTGGGGCGTGCCTGGAGTAGCAGGAGTCTGAGCTGCTCCTATGCAAATCGAGAGCAGCAGAACGAGTGCAAAAGCGAAGAATTTCATACGAGTCTCCCTAGGTGACGGTGACAAGTGGCATGGTCGTGCGAAGCGCAGAAGGGAGAGAAGGTTGTCTTAGTCAATCGGGGCGATCGGGAGATCGGGTCATCTGGAGATCGGAAAACCAGAGTCTCACGACGATGAGGCGTTCGACGTTGAACATTCAGAGAAGAGCAGCTGATGTTCGTGGATGATGTCCTTTGCCCAGGCCGGGATTTCGCGGCAGGTTACCTGATTGCGGCTTTCTCGCTACAATGCATGGTTCCCTTCGCTCGGGACTTTGAGAATACTCGGAATTCAGAACAGATGTCGTACACCCTCAACGAACTCATGGTTGTCGCCGCTGCGCGCGAGATCAAAGACGGCGAAGTCGTCTTTGTCGGCATGCGGCTGCCGCTGATCGCCTTTGTGGTGGCAAAAAAGACCCACGCACCCACTGCCATTGGACTGTTCGAGAACGGCGTGATTCGCAGCACGCCTTCCCCGGAGCTGATCTATACCATGGCGGACCCGCCGAATATCAAAGGCGCCACGCAGTGCCTGGACATGCTAAGCGTCATGGGGCTGCTGCAATCGGGGCGCGTGAACCTGGGTTTTCTGGGTGCGGCTGAGGTGGACCGCTACGGCAACCTGAATTCCACGCAGGTGCAGGGCAAGCACGGATTGGTCCGGCTACCCGGCTCAGGCGGCGCCTGCGACATTGCCTCCATGGCCCACCGTTTCGTTGCGCTGCTGGAACACTCGCGTCATCGCCTGCCCGAGCGCGTGGCCTACATCACCAGCCCCGGCAATGGAGAAGGTGATGGCTGGCGCAGGAAAGTCGGCCTGCCGCGCGGAGGACCTTCCGCGATAATCACCACGAAATGTGTGCTGCGGTTCAGCCAGGAGTCGGGCGAGGCTTATCTCTCCACCTTTCATCCCGGCGTTACGGTGGAGGATGTGCGAGTGAATACCGGCTGGGAGCTAAGAGTGGCGAACGACGTGAAGCCAACGCCGGAGCCAAGTGAGGCTGAGCTGAAGGCCATACGGGAGTACGATACCAAAGGGTTCTGGACGAGTTAGGTTTTGCTCTCGACGCCAAAGTTTTTGAGTGCAGTACCGGGGCTCACCGGGATTAACGGAGCACCTCTTTTGTGATGAGGTGCCCCGGAAATGCAGGTTCCAAATCGCGCCCTCATGTGCAGGGCGTTTCACTTACATTTTCTGGACCCGGAAATTGAGAGTACCGCTGTAACTTTTGAGAGCCACGTCAATCGACCAAGTTCCCGGCCCTGTTCCCGGCGCGGAGACGAATGTTCCGTTCGAGGCCAGATTGCCCGTGTACACGACTTTGCCGACGGCGTCAGAAATGGTAACCGTGGCTGAGCCGGCGGTGACCGTGGATGCCTGATTGGTGCTGGCAGCGGTTCCGGTCGTCTGCCACGCGTAATGGAGATTTTGAGTGACTCCGGTTACTCCTGTGGACTGAAACGCGAACGTGTCAGTAGCGTTGGCCACCTGAGGTTGGAATTGCGGATTGAGTGCGCTATTGCTGCTGCCGCCGCAGCCAGCCAGCAAAGTGAGCAAGAGCGCTCCTGTCCAGCTCAACACAATGGCGTTCCTATACTTCTTCATGCTCTACTCCCCCGACGTGCGTGTTCTCTTACTTTGTAAAGTTTCGTAAATGCAATTACGGTACCGTGTTAGCACATTGCAAACAAGTTACGTAAGTTGCTGAATTTTCAATGAAATTGAATTGTGTGTTTCCCAAGAGCTGCAGGCCATTTGGTGAGTCGAGTAGCGCAATAACACAGGCTCGTGGTGGGAAAAAGACACAGGCTCGAGGTGCACATTGACGGCATCGCTTCGTTGGTGGCGTGCGTGGACTCGACAGGGAACTGGATGGCCAGGGGGTCAGATAAACTAACCGGATATGAACAGCTCAGTGACCTCTGCGCGTCAAGTCGCAGTGCAGCACCAGGGACCTCTCGCACGGATTACATTCACTCATCCGCCACTCAACGTGTTTGATTTCGAGCTGATGGACGCGTGCTCGGAGGCTCTCAGTAAAATTGAGGCGCAGCCGGAAGTCGTAGCGGTGATCGTCTCCGGTGAGGGCAAAGCCTTTTCTGCCGGCGTGGATGTGGCGGTCCACACACCGGACAAGATCCAGAAAATGTTCCAGAAATTTCACGGGCTCGTCATGAAGCTGGTGAAATGCCCCAAGATTACGATCGCCAAAGTGCATGGTGCCTGTTTGGGCGGTGGCGCGGAGCTGGCCATGGTGTGCGATATGTGCTTCACCACGCCCGACGCGAAGTGGGGATTCCCGGAGATCACGCTGGGTTGTTATCCGCCGGTGGCATGTACAGCTCTTGCGGCGCTCGCGGGGCAGAAGCTCGCTGCTGACCTGATCTTCACTGGCCGGACATTTTCCGGCGAAGCCGCCGTCGCCTGGGGATTAGCCAATGCAACGCAGCCGGAAGAGCGGCTGGAGGCGGAAATTCAGAGCCGGCTGGATCATCTGGTGAAGCTCAGTCCTGCAGCGCTGGCGCACGCCAAGAAGGCTTTCTACGCATGGGATTCCATTCATCTGGATAAAGGCCTGGCGCGGGCAGAGAAGATCTACGTCGAAGAGCTGATGAAGACGGAAGATGCGGTGGAAGGCGTGCAGGCGTGGAT
>JBAIYI010000515.1:0-6887 GCA_037915955.1 Terriglobales bacterium | reverse complement strand
TCGGCTTCGTCAAAGAGCGACTGCCGCTGCAAGTTGCTGGGTTCAACGAAGTCGCGGTCAATGATGAGCAGCTCACCAACTCCGGCCCGTGCCAGCAAGCTGGAAACGCTGGTTCCCGTAGCTCCGCAGCCGACGATCGCCACCCGCGACTGTGCGAGCCGCTTCTGGCCTTCCGCGCCAATGCCTGGGAAGAGTACCTGGCGCGAATATCGGTCCGCGAATTCCATAACAATTTATTATAGGTGTTTGGCGGGAAAGGCTTTGCAGGCGGACAGGTACGTTTGGTGTTCGGCGGGAGGCGCGAACGTGCAACAAAGGTGCAAGCTGCTGCCATCTTAGTAGTTAAGACCAGTTTTCAATTCAGAAGGGGCGAGGGGATTGCCAGGCTTTCGACCAGTGTATCTGGCGATGCTGTTATGTCTTGGTGCGTTCGCGGCACAAAGGCAGGATACCGCCCCGCCCCAGCCGGCAGCCAGCCCGCAAGCTCAAACTTCCCCGAGCCCTTCACCGGAAGCATCGCCTGGTTCCACTCCACCCTTACCGGAAAGTTCGCCTGCGCCGGAAGCTTCGCCAAGCCCCGCTCCCGCGGCGCCCGCGATTGTCACACCGAACCTGAATGCGTTGCAGGGACTTCGAGTGGCGGAGATCCACATCAATTGCGCGGCGGTCCAGGATTCGCGATGGCTGGAGCAGCTCATTCCGCAGAAGTCCGGCGAGCCGCTGGATAAATACAAGGTCCGCCGCTCAGTGCAGGTGCTTTTTGACACTGGCCGTTTCGCCGAAATCCAGGTAGAAGCCGAGCAGACACCCGCGCGTGAAGTGGTGCTGACCTTCGCGGCGCGGGAAAACTACTTTTTCGGATCACTGCGCGCGCAAGGTTCCGGCTCACGCCCGAGTGACAGCCAGCTGGTGAATGCTTCGCGGCTCACGCTGGGCGAGCTGTTCAGCGACGAGAAGGTTCAGTCGGGCATCCAGAGCATGCAGCGCACCCTGCAGGAGAACGGCTACTATCAGGCCACGGTGAAGCCTTTCTACGAATGGGATTCGCGGAACCAGCAGGTGAAAGTTCTTTTCCAGGTGGAGAAAGGCCAGGCCGCGCGCGTGGGTCAGGTGAACGTCTCCGGCGATCCGGGCATGACGGCGGAGGAAGTGCGCGAGGCAGCCGGACTCCACTCCGGGCAACGTGTGACGGCCGGGAAATTCAATCGAGCGCTGCAACGGATCCGCAAGAACTACCAGAAGCAGGGCAGGCTGGAAGCGCAGGTCGCGCTGACGCAGAGGCTCTACCACAAGGACACCAACACGCTTGATTATTCGTTTGAAATATCACGTGGACCGGTGGTGGACGTGAGAGTGGAAGGCGTAAAGCTGCGCCGCGGCGTGATCAAGAAAGTGGTCCCCGTGTTCGAAGAGAATGCCGTGGATGAAGATCTGCTGAATGAAGGCTCGCGCGGCATTCGCGACTATCTCCAGTCCAAGGGCTACTTTGATGCGCAGGTCAGCTACGAACTGCGGCAGGAGCCCGGCAGCCAGCGGCAGGACGTGGTCTATCACGTGGAACGCCGCGAGAGGCACGACTTTTTGGCGCTGGAAATCGAAGGGAACCACTACTTCAGCCGCGATGAAATCCGCGAGCGCATGCAGATGCAGCCGGCCGGCGGACTGGTCCGCTACGGATTGTTCAGCCAGGCCATCCTGAATCACGACCTGCAGGCCATTCAAAACCTTTATCTGACCAACGGCTTCCGCCAGGCGAAGGTTGCATCGCAGGTGCAGGACAACTATGGAGGAAAGAAGGGACGGCTTCGCGTGGTGGTGAGCATCACGGAAGGCCCGCAGACCACGGTGGGCAAGCTGGCCTTTGAAGGCAACAAGGAACTCACGGGTGATGAAATTCGCTCCCTGGTGAGTTCCACGGAAGGCCAGCCGTACTCTGACGCTGCGGTGATCAATGACCAGACGGAAGTCATGAACGCCTACTTCAATCGCGGCTTTCCCCAGGTGAAATTTGATTACACCACGCAGGCCGAGGCGGACGATCCCAACAAAATTGATATCACATACCGCATCGTTGAGGGCGAGCAGGTATTCGTGGACAAGGTGCTGACCACAGGCCTGCATTACACGCGGCCTTCAGTTGTGGATCGCCAGATGAAGATTGAAGCGGGCCAGCCGCTCAGCCAGCAGAAGATGCTGGAGTCGCAGAGCCGGCTCTACGATATGGGCATCTTCAATGAAGTCACCATGGCGGTCCAGAACCCTGATGGCGATGCGACCCGCAAAAACGTGAACTTCCAGCTCACTGAAGCGCGCCGGTACACGTTCAACTATGGCGCCGGTCTGGAAGTTCAGACCGGACAGCCAGGCAGCAACACGAATCCGCAGGGACAGACTGGCGTGAGTCCGCGAGTGTCGTTTGACGTGACGCGACTCAACTTCCGCGGCCGCAACCATACCGTCACTCTCAAGACACGTTACGGCAACCTGGAAAAACTGGTGCTGGTGGGCTGGGAGGCGCCGCGGCTCTTCGATTCTGAAAACCTGCTGCTGAATTTCACCACGTTTTACGAACAGACAAATGACGTGAAGACGTTCACGGCCAAGCGGCTGGAAGGCTCCGCCCAGGTGAAGCAGACGCTGGACCGCGCGACAACATTGATCTATCGGATGATCTACCGCCGCGTGAGTACGGACAACCTGGTGATTGATCCCAACCTGGTTCCGCTGTTTTCACGGCCTGTGCGCGTGGGCCTGCCTGATTTCTCTTACGTCCGCAACACCCGTGATAACGATTTCGAATCGCACAAAGGGACGTTTAACACATTCGACGTCGGCGTAGCTTCGGGCATCTTCGGATCGCAGGCCAGTTTCAGCCGTCTGCTGGTACAGAACTCCAGCTACTACCAGTTTCACAAACGGCGCTGGGTCTTCGCCCGGTCAACCCGCATCGGCGTGGAAGAGCCGTTCGGGCAAACAGATTTCGTGCCTCTGCCGGAACTCTTTTTCGCCGGCGGTCCCACTTCGCATCGCGGATTCGGGATCAACCAGGCGGGCCCGCGCGACCTGACCACCGGCTTCCCGCTCGGCGGTGAAGCCATGTTCATCAACAATCTTGAGCTGCGCACGCCTCCGCTGCCGTTCCCCTGGGTGGGCAACAACCTGAGTGCGGTGGTGTTTCACGATATGGGAAACGTCTTTTCCACTGGTGGTGACATGGCGCGCAGCCTGGTGCGGTTTTCGCAGCCCAATCGTGATACCTGCCTGAATCCTGCTCTCCAGACGTGCAGCTTCAGTTACGTGTCACACGCCATCGGCGGCGGGATACGATATCGCACGCCGGTGGGTCCGGTGAGTTTTGATCTGGGCTACAATTTGAATCCGCCGGCCTTTCCGGTCTCGGCTCCTCCCCCGCCGGCCGTGCCGAATTCGCAGGTGCTCAGGCACTTCAACTTCTTTTTCAATATCGGCCAGACTTTCTGATGCGTCGCTTTGTCCAACTCGTGGTCCTTTTGCTGGCTGCCGCCTGCGCGGCCCAGGTTGTGGACCGCATGGTTGCGGTGGTGAACAAGCGGGTGCTGCTGGAAAGCGAGCTGGACCAGGCGATTCGGGTGGAGTCTCTGTTGCAAGGCAAGCCTTTGACGGCGCTCACCGTGAAGGACAAAACAACCGTTCTGGATCAGCTCATCGACCGCGCGCTGCTGGAGCAGCAAATCGTTCACCCGGAGATGCTGGCGCCCTCTGCCGATGAATTGGCTGTCCAGGTGAAGGAACTTCGCGCGCAACTTCCCGGGGCTGCCGCTGACGAAGCCTGGAGCAGGCTGCTGAAGAGCTACGGCCTGTCCCAGGAAGACGTGGAAGATCATCTTTCGTCGCAAACGCGCGTGCTGCGCTTTGTTGATCTCCGCTTCCGCGGGCTGGTGCGAGTAGATAAGGACGCTATCCAGAATTATTACGACCAGAAGTTCGTGCCTGAGCTGCGCAAGCAGGGCGCTGAGGCGCCTCCGCTCGCTGACGTCTCGCCCAGAATAGAGAAGATTCTTCAGGAGCAGGGCATCAGTGACATGCTGACTCGCTGGCTGGAGACTCTGCGCTCACAGGCCCATATAGAGAAGATGCAGCCGGCGCTGGCGGCGGGTGGGAGCGCGCCATGAGCACCATTGTCGCTGCGCCCCCGAAGAAGAAGAAACGCCTTCGTAAGTGGACGCTGATTGCAGCGGGCGTGCTACTGCTCGTCTTCGCTGGCGTGCTCATTTATATGAGCAGTGACGGATTTCGCGAATCAGTGCGCCACCGCCTCATCGTGGAACTCGAACGCGCGACGGGCGGGAAGGTTGAGCTGCAGTCCTTTACCTGGAAGCTCTCGGGCCTTGAATTTGAGGTACGTGGCCTGACTGTCCACGGACTGGAAGGGCCAGGCCAGGCGCCCTACGCGCATGCCGACCGCATTGTGGTTAATGTGAAGATCCTGTCGTTCTTCTCGCGCAAAATCTCACTGAGCAATGTGGCGGTGGAGCGACTCGCGGTGCACCTCATTGTTTATCCCAATGGGTCCACCAACCAGCCCTCGCCTCCCGGCACGAAATCCAGCACTGAAAATCCTACTGAGCGTTTCTTTGATCTCGCCGTGCAGCACATGGAGATCACCAACGGAACGCTGATCCTGAATGAACAGCAGATTCCGTTTGCATTCACGGCGGAGCGCCTTGTGGCCGGACTGAGCTATGCGCCCAGGGAGCAGGGATACGAGACCAGCCTTTCCATGTCACTCCTCTCTGCCCGCTGGCGCGACTATGCGCCGCAACGCGCGGAGATTGACGCCACACTCCTGCTCCGCCACACCGAAGCGGACATCAAGTCATTGAAGATCACCAGCCAGCGTTCCAGCCTCAGTGCTACCGGGACATTACGCAACTACAACAACCCCCAAATTGCCATTGAATATTCCGCTTCGCTGGAGCTGCCTGAAATTGCAAAATTGGCGAAGGTGCCACAGCTCAAGGCGGGCCATGCCGATCTGAAGGGTAGTCTCAGGTATCAGGGAAATGATTATTCCGCGCAGGGGAACGTCTCCGTTCTGCGGCTGGATTGGAAGGAGAGTGATTGGCAGCTGACCGATGCTGAGATCAAGTCCGGTTACGCGATCACTCCGGAGAAAATGACGTTTTCTCGAACCACCGCGCGGCTGCTGGGCGGGAGCGCTCAGGGTGACTTGCAGGTTGCGAACTGGGCTGCGCCGCAACCGGGCAGGAAACCGGCGCGTAAGCAACAGGGCTCCGCGAATTTCCAGATTTCCCGATTCGATCTAAAGCAAATCACGGCCGCATTCACCAGCCCGGCGATACCATTGCGGAAGTTCGAGGGTGTGGGCAGCGCAACGGGATCTGTGAAAGCCACGTGGACAGGTTCGCCGGAGAAGGCGATCGCGCAGCTTGCGTTCGATGTCGACCCTCCCGCGAACGTTACTCCACAACAAGTGCCTATTACGGCACAGCTCCGGGCAACATACCGTGGCGATCAAGGCATTCTCGATGTCGCATCGCTGAATCTGGCCACACGCGCCATCCGCGTGAATGCCACAGGGCAATTGGGGTCGGACGCAACGCTGGCAAAGCTCTCCGTCAACTCAACCGATCTGCATGAGCTGAGGCCTGTGCTGGCTGCTATGAGCCCGGGCTCACGGATTCCGGTGCTGCTGGAAGGGCGCGCCTCTTTCAACGGATCACTTTCCGGCAAGCTGAACGCCATTACAACCCGCGGGCGGCTGGAGCTGGAGAACTTCGATAGTGAACTGGCGCCGCTGGAAATCGCGACCGGTCCGGCGGCGCATGGTACGGCAAAGACCCAGCGTATCCACTGGGACTCATTGCTGGCGGACCTGGTTTACTCTCCTTCCGCCATCTCCATGCAGAACGGTGTCCTGCGCCGCGGAAAGGCGCAGATGAATTTTGCCGCCAGCGCCGCGCTGCATAAATGGGTGCTCGACGAAAACACCAGCCAGGTGAATCTCTCACTGCATGTGCAGGACGCGAGCGTGGAGGAGATACAGGCGCTCGCTGGACTCAAGTATCCAGTCACTGGCACCCTCAGCGGCGACGTGCGCGCGGCAGGCACGCCGCAGAACCTACGCGGCAGCGGCAGTCTTCAGTTGGCGCGTCTCACGGCCTACGGTGAGCCTTTCAGCTCTTTTCACAGCCAGCTTCAGTTTGCCGGGAAGGAAATCCAGTTCAAGAACTTGGTGCTGACGCACAATGGCGCCCAGCTGACCGGAAATTACGCGTACAACTTTGCCGGTGAACTTTTCCGCTTTGACCTTACAGGAAGCAATATCGACCTTGCCGCGCTGCACATTTTTGAGATGCCACGCCTCGCAATTCAAGGCAAGGCGGCATTTCACGTGCTTGGCAGCGGGACTGCAACCGCGCCTGCGGTTTCCGGCCGGCTTGATCTGCGGGATGTGGTGCTCGATAAAGAGCTCGTCGGCAACATGAGCATTACCGGAGAAACTTCTGGTAGTGATCTGGTGCTGCAGGGCCGCTCGAATTTCAAGGACGCCAGCCTGAACGTGGATGGCAGAATACAGCTCCGCGGTGACTGGCCCGGACAGATGACGATCAAATTCGCGCAGCTGGATTTCGATCCCCTCATCCGGGCATACTTTGCCGGTGAAATCACCGGGCACTCAGCCATCGCGGGCACCATCGACATACATGGGCCTTTCCGGCGCCCGCGTGACCTGGTCATCTCCGGCACAGCGGACCAGTTGACTGCGGAATTGCAGAACATCCGCCTGGTGAATGATGGCCCGGTGCATTTTTCCATGGACAGCGAATTCGCGCGTCTTGATCAGTTCCACATGGTGGGCGAGAACACTGACATGTTTGTGCAGG
>JBAIYI010000814.1:0-5617 GCA_037915955.1 Terriglobales bacterium | reverse complement strand
GCTGGCATCGCGCAGATTTTCGGCGAATTTGGTGGCGGGTTTTGCGGGTGGGGCACTCTTGCTGGCCTCGATCGGTATTTACGGTTTGCTGGCCTATATGGTTGGCCAAAGATCACGCGAGATTGGTCTCCGGTTGGCGTTGGGTGCCCAGCGAGCGGATGTCTTGCGACTTGTCCTGGGGAAAGGTGTAGCCTTGGCTGGCCTCGGAATTGTGACCGGCGTGATGTTTTCCGCTTCTACCGCCTCGATGATGGCAAGTTTGCTCTACGGCGTTCGCCCACATGATCCGGCTGTCTTTCTGACGGTGCCTTTGCTTCTGCTCGTGGTTGCGATTGCCGCCAGCTACATTCCGGCCTGGCGAGCGACCAAGGTGGATCCTATTGTGGCGCTGCGGGAATCGTGAGTTCCTTTGGCATGGACGCGTCGAGGGATGTGGCAAAGCCCCGCGCGGCGGTGCGCTCTCGCCTCTGCAGTAGTCGCCTGACCAAAGTTATGCACTGTTATGCCGAACCTGAATTCGTTCAGATCTCCAGCACCGAAACGATCAACCAGGTAAGTTGTTGAAGGGATTTGGCTGCCCCCCAGGGATTCGAACCCCGATATGCTGATCCAGAGTCAGATCAGCCCCTCTGAAAACAAAGAAAATAAAGATTCACATTCGGCAAAACGTGATCAAACACGGCAAATCACGCACACAGGACGCACACGCAAAGATGAGGGCGCGCGATGAAAGACCGCGCCTCTATGAATGCTGCTGGAGACTCTCCTGCGAGCTTGGATCGCCAGATCCCTGCCGTCGCAGAAGAATTGGGCTCCGAAGCTTATGCGTTCCGTGATAAAACCCTGCTGTCACCTCTGATCTCAAGCGATCGGTACGGCCTGGGAGGGCGCCAGGTTGTGCGTTCGCCGGGATCACTTCGATTGCATCCGGCATTCAATGAACTGAATCTGTCCGGATGGCTAATCAACTCTGAGTTGCAAGTGAAGCCACAGGGTATTCGTGAGCCAGTCCTGATCTCTGAGGGCGGCATTATTGTCGCAGGCTTTTCAGAATGGCACGCCGCCGTTTGTGTGGGACAGGCAGAGATCGTTTGCACTGAATGTGCGCTCAATCAGGACGAAGCGCTGCAGTTGATCTTAACCCTGAATAGGCCCAGAATTGCTTGGAACGACTTCACTCGGACCGAACTCGCGCTGGAACAGGAACCATACTTCCAGTCGAAAGCTCACGCCAACCAGATCGCTGGCGGCCAGCACAAGGGTTTGGCAAACTTGCCAAAAGCTGAGCTCATTGACGTCCGGGAAAAAATTGCGGATCTGGCCGGGGTCTGTCCTCGGACAGTAGGCAACGTCAAGACAATTCTCAAGAGGGCGCACCCATCTCTGATCGAGGCTCTTCACGGTGGAACGATCACAATCAATGGCGCTTTCGAATTATGCAAATTCGAGAGAACTCAGCAGATCGAGGAACTAGCGCGTTTTCTTGCAAATAAGTCAAACAGCAAGACCAACCGGATGTATATCGACAAGCTGCGCATCGAGCGAATAGGCGCGGACCTGACTGTGTTTTTCAAAAAGCTACAGCAATTCGAAGCTACAAACCCCGGTTCTGTGGACGTGCGTTTTGGCACAGGAAAAAAGACGGTCATCACTATCGGGAGAGATCATCTGAACGCCTTACCGATAGGGATACAGGCAGACCTGGGATGAGCCATCATTCTCAAACGCACACGCGGTTCAGCAAGAGGTACGATGAGCCTCTAAAACAAATCTTGCAGAAGACCCGTCTCTGCTGGGATGATGACGGTGTCCCCCCACATGTAAGAGCTACATTTCGAAAAGTTCTTCAGTGCCGTACTCCCTCCCTCGGAGCGGAGGTGTTTGCGTCCCAGAACGAAGAGCTAATTGTCTATCACACGTGCAAGTCACGCGCGTGCCCTAGTTGCGGGTACTGGGCCACGAAAAGGTGGATCCCTGAGCGAGTCACGGCTCTGCCGCCAGTGCGTTACATAGGAATCACGTTTAGCATGCCAGATGTGCTTTGGCGAATTTTCCAGCAAAACAGAGCTTTGGCTGACGCCCTTCCGGTCCTGGCAGCCGATGCAATTAACGCCTTTATGACGGCAAAGCACGGCTTGCGCACCGGCATCATTGCTTTTCTGCACACCTTTAATGGACGGCTGGAATTCAATTCGCACGTGCACACAATGGTTACATCGGGCGGCTGGAAAACTTCCTCCGGTGCTTGGGTGCGCAGCGTGTACTATGATCGCAGTCTGGTCACGAGTCTCTGGCGCTGCGCAGTGTTAAACCTCCTGCGCAATGCAATGCGTGCCGGGGTGCTTATAACCGACCAGAGTCGCCACGAAACCGAAACGATGCTAAACGCCCAGGAACGATGGTGGAGCGTCAAGATTTCGTCACTCAACTCTATTGAGCACTTCTTTCAATATGCTGGGCGCTACGCCCGCCGGCCAGTGATTGCTCAGCGCCGCATAACCTTCATCGGTGAACGAACAGTTCAGTTTTGGGCCAAAGACAAGCGTTCGGGCAAAATCGTTCAAATCCGTTGCTCTCTACAAGAGTTTGTGGACCGGTGGGCTCATCATATTCTCAAGCGCTACAAGCATTCTGTTCGATATTTTGGGCTGTTCGCTCCTCGATCTGTGAGCAAGATGTTCGACTTGATTTTTGCCGCGATAGGCCAGCAGCGTCAGTCCAAGCCAAGCCCGCCACGCTGGGCCGATTCCCGGAAGCAAGTGTCCGGTCAAGATCCCCTCCTCGACTCGCTTGGCCAGCGTATGGTGTGGATGCGACGACTCGCACCGATACCCTGCTAGTGAGCCGGAGGCCCCGGCTCTCTTTCTCTTCTCTGGTTACGATAGCCGATCACAGCTTCTGATATGCGCTGTCAGAGACGACACTTGTTTGGTGTGCCTACAGAATTTTGATTTTCCTAAAGATAAATGCGTGTGAGCGCCCTCACCGCCATGCGCTCCATTTCGCGGCAGGATGAGGTGATCCGCAAACGCAGAACTCTGCTTGAAATGCAAAAGAACTGGGAGGAACGCGATGGAAGAAACACAGAAGATCGACGTGAACTCGGCAAACGCCAAGAATCTCACCGAACTGCCCGGCATTGGACTGAATCTGGCAAAGAAGATCGTTGCTTATCGACGCAGGCACGGCGGTGTAATTCACGAGTGGGATGAGCTTCTCAATGTGTCTGAATTCCCGGGCGAGCGCCTCGAGGACATCAAGGCTCGCGCAATCTTGCAGCTGCCTTATGGCCCAGCGACTCCTACGCGGACTGGCGTGTTGCATCATTTCCCTGGGCAGCCCCCGCGGAAGAAGATCCGGAAATGAAGCACCGCGCTGAGGCCTCGATGACGCTGACACCTGCACTGGCCGTGTTCCCTGGGACCTTCGATCCTGTCCACAGCGGGCATATTCGCGTCTTAAAACACGCAGCTGACCTTTTTCCAAATGTCATCTGGGCCGTGGCGAGGGATTCTTCGAAGCAGCCGATGTTTACAGTTGAACAACGCCTGGAGATGATGCTGAGAGTCAACAATTTCGCAAATGTGAAAGTGGCTTCGTTTTCGGGTTTGGTCGCAGAATTCGCTCTTGAGAGGGGCGCAACCCACATTGTCCGGAGTCTGCGCGTCGCCATGGACTTCGACTACGAGTACCAGATGACGCTCACAAATCACTATCTCGCGCCAGATGTGCAGACAATTTACTTTCCTGCCGAGCAGGAAGACACTCATTTGAATTCGACAACGATTCGAGAATTGTTGCGTCTGGGCAAAATTCTCCCACGGTTCATACCAGGAGAGCTTATTCCTTATATTGAGGCCCTGATCGCAGACAGGCACCGATGATTTCCGCTCGGCAATTTCACGTGCGCGATCACGGTCTTGAAGCTTTGCCCAGTACGGGAGCCAGCGCAAATAACTGAAGGGTCGAGAACGAAGACTTGCCAATCACTTTTCGCGCTCACGGCGACTACGAGGTAGTGCTCCGACTTCCGTTGACAACCTCTTTGCACTACATGTGATACAGGTCACCGCGTTGCTCATCGGATAACACTTAAATGTTTTCTAGAAAAACCGGGAAGGCTGCACAAATCATGTGCTAAAGGGGTGCTGTATGGCCCACTCTCCACTTCCTGCGCGAGCTCTCGAATATCACGCCGAGCTCACACAGGTGCCCGAGGAAGCCGCAAGGGTATCGGCACTGCTCAACAAAAACTTGTTGGGGGCATTACGGTTTGATGTGAGTGACATCGCCGCTCTCGCCGCCGATATCGAACGTCGTCTGAATCTGGCGGAAGAGGCTCATGAAAGAGCTCTCGGGTTAGTGAGCCTCACGAATCAGCGCTAAACCAATAACCCGCTCCCGGGAGCCATCGGGAATTCCAGGCTCAAACACTATTGATACGAGGTGCAATGTGAATATTGAGAGCATTATGACGAAACAGCCTCTGTGCTGCAGCCCTGCTGCTACTGTGCAGGACGTTGCAAGAATCATGAGAGAAAACGACGTTGGCGCTATTCCTGTGGTATCCGACCTCGTCTCGAAGAAACTGGTCGGCATTATTACAGACCGTGACCTATGTATCTCGGCTATGGCCGACGGTAAAGACCCGCGGAAGACATCGATCGCCGACTACTTTACTAAAACAGTCGTGACGTGTGCGCCAGAAGATACGCTCGAAGCCTGTGAGCAAAAGATGAAGCAACACAGAATCCGGCGGATTCCCGTGGTGGACCAACAGAACTCCTGCATTGGCATCGTGGTGCAGGCAGATCTTGCCCGCGTGGACCGGCCGGAGAGATTCCAGGCGCTCGTCGCGGAGATCTCGAAACCAAACGTGAAGAGGCCCGCACATGTTGCGGTGGCATAAGAGCGAAGCAGACAGGGCCGGCCCGAGCGACCGGTCCCGTTGCTTGATGATTGGAACGCTTTCCGCTGAGGCAGGTGCGTGCTGCGGCAATGGTCTTAATGAAGGGGCGAAAGCGGAGAACGTAAGGAGTTCTGCTGGGGAACGCTGTGCGGCGGTGGGAACATTTCGAGCACATGGCTGATATGGGCGTCCGCGGGATCGGCCCTTCGCGCGAAGCAGCATTCGAAGAGGCGGCGCTTGCTATGTGTGCCACCATTACGGATCCCACATCGGTACGTCCTGAAATCATGGTTGTCGTGGATTGTAGCGCGATTGAAAACGAGTTCCTGTTTGTGGACTGGCTGAACGCACTCATTGCCGAGATGTCGGCCCGCCGCATGATTTTCAACAAGTTCGAGGTCGAGATAATTGATGGCCATCTACATGGCCGAGCATGGGGTGAAGTTGTTGATCCTTCCCGGCATCATCCTGCGGTTGAAGTCAAAGGAGCGACTTTGACTGAGCTGAAAGTGGCAAATGACAACGGCCTTTGGACGGCGCAATGCGTCGTTGACGTTTAGCCAGGAACTTTTCCTTGAGGCGAGAAATGGACCTGCAACGCCTAAAACGCAAATCCGACACCGAGTGGTGGATCGAACCTTTCGGGAAAATGCGTGTGCCGGGCGTAATCTTTGCCACTGAACAGCTTGTACGGGAGATGGATGACAA
>JBAIYI010000536.1:0-13696 GCA_037915955.1 Terriglobales bacterium | reverse complement strand
GCTTGCCGTCCTTCATAGTCAATGTGAAGTTACCACTGAGTCCCGCAAGCTGGCCTGTGCCTGACCCGGGCACAACCGTGATGGTAAGTTGCGGCACTCCGTGGTTCATGGTGCCACTATGCTGCAGCGCGAAGCTGCCGCTGTGGCCGCTCAGGGTTCCAGTGACTCGTTCCATGGCAACGTAACCGCCAGATCCTTGTGGGTTGCCGGTGCTGAGCATCTCGCCTTTGCTGGAGCCTTCAAGATCGCCGTGGAATTGCTTCTCCAGAGAAAATCGGGCGAGCGTGGGCTGTTCCTTGTCTTCGCTGGGCTGAGGCGTCAGCTTCACATCGAAAGTTCCGCGGGCGTGCTGGGTCAAAGCATTCTCCTTGTTGGGCTGGGGCTGGGCCGGCGCGCCGGTCTGGGCAAAGGCAAACGATGCGAGTACCGCAGCCGTTAGAGAAGCTGGTATGAGCATTTGTATCTTCATGGCAGGAGGCGATCTTCGTTGACTCCGCGTCCGCGAGTCAAGCGCCCCTCACGATCTCCGTATCAGACCAGGATTCCAAAGTTGTTCTACGTGATGTGTGTCACGGGGCGATAGGAGCAAAGCGCTAAACTAATCCATTGCAGGCTGATGAGGCTGACCATGCATTTTTTGCGGAACTTCTTGTTTGCGAGTGCAATTGCTTTCTGCTGCCTGAACCCGGAGATCGCCCAGAACGCCGATCTCAAACCGCAGCAGTACCTTGAGGATGTGAAAGAGCTAACCACGCCCGCCATGGAAGGCCGCGGTGATGGGACAAAAGGCCTCACCCGGGCCGAACACCTGATCGTGCAGCGCTACAAGAAGCTGGGACTGCAATCGGCCGGTACCAACGGTTATCTCCAGCCGTTTACGGTGATCACCGGCGCGCAGCTCAAAGGCAACAACCAGCTCACGGTAGTGGAGAAAGACAAAAAGACGCACCTCAAGATCAACGAGGATTATGTGCCTTTCAGCTTCTCCAGCTCCGGCGCGGCCACGGCGCCCGTGGTCTTTGCCGGTTACGGCATCACGGCCAGCGAGTTTCACTATGACGACTATGCCGGACTGGACGTGAAAGACAAGATTGTTCTGGTGCTGCGTTACGAACCGGTAAACTTTGGCGGCAAAACCGGCATGACCATCCACTCGCAGCTTTTCAGCAAAGCCATCAACGCGCGCAACCACGGCGCAAAGGCGGTTGTGCTGCTGAATGGCAAGCTCGGCCCAGGAGAAGAAGACCTGCTGACACGCTTCGGCAGCGTCAGTGGTCCCGTGGACGTGGGCATCATTCTGGTGCAGATGAAGAATGCCGCAGCGGAGAAGCTTCTGCCCCAGGGCAAGACGCTGGCCAGTCTTCAGGAGCAGATCGAGAAGACCAACCAGCCGGCATCACTTGCGCTTGGCGATGACGTGAAGCTCACACTTCAGGTCGGAGTGGAGCACACGCGGGCGCAGGTCAACAACATCTTGGCCTACCTGCCCGGTGAAACCGACGAATACGTGATTCTTGCCGGACATTACGATCACCTGGGCCGCGGCAATTTCGACTCACTCGCGCCCAGCCAGATCGGCCAGATCCATCCCGGCGCGGATGACAACGCTTCCGGCACCGCGGGCACGCTGGAACTGGCACGGCATTTCGCCGGGCTCCATAAGAAACTGCGGCGTGGCATTCTTTTCGCCAACTTTGCGGGTGAAGAGCTGGGACTGCTGGGCTCGGCGGAGTGGGTGAAACATCCCACGCTGTCGACGGACAAGGCCGTAGCCATGCTCAACATGGACATGATTGGCCGTATCAAGGATGACAAAATCTTTGTCGGCGGAGTAGGCACGGGCAGCAACTTTGCCGATCTACTGAAGGGCGCGCAGACCAAGGCTCACCTGAACATTGAGTACTCGCAGGGCGGCTACTCTTCCAGTGATCACACCTCATTCCTGCCCAAACACATTCCTGTATTGTTCTTCTTCTCCGGCCTGCACTCGGATTACCACAAGCCCTCGGACACCTGGGAGAAGATTAACTCTGAAGCAGCGGTACGCCTGCTCGGGCTGGTAGCAGATGTCTCAGAGCAGCTTGCTTTCCAGCCGGGTCGTCCGGAATTTAAGGTAGTGGTTGAAGAACAACCACCAGCCGGCCATGAAGGAGGCGTACCGAGCGGCGGTGGAGGCTACGGCCCCTATTTCGGATCCATCCCCGACTTCGGCCAGGTGGAGACCGGAGTGAAGTTCTCTGACGTGAAGCCCAACTCATCAGCCGCCAAAGCAGGTCTGAAAGGCGGCGACATCCTGGTGCAGTTCGGAGATAAGGAAATCAAGAACCTTTACGACTTCACTGACGCGTTGCGCCGCAGCAAGATCGGCGACGTGGTGGAGGTGAGAGTCCTGCGCGACGGCAAGCCGATCACTACAAAAGTAACGCTGGAGCAACGCACGTGAAGCGGAGTGCAACTCGGTACAGCCCCATGCGGAACGGGATAGAATGAGCGGAACCAATATGGCAAAACTGAAATCTTTAAGCTTATGGCTTGCAGCTGCGAGCGTGTTTGCAACGATGACTCCGCTCGTCGCACAGGAGGAACAAAAACAAACCTCACAAGGCGCGCCCGCGTCGCTCGTCTATCCCGGCGAGAAGCATCTGCGCAACATCCGCCAGTTGACATTTGGTGGTCAGAACGCGGAAGCCTACTTCTCCGCGGATGACAAATACCTGATCTTCCAGCACCAGGGCAACGGCGTGGAGTGCGACCAGATCTACACCATCCCGGTGAATACGCAGGACGGAAAGCCGGCCGTGCCGAAGCTGGTGAGCACCGGCAAGGGGCGCACAACGTGCAGTTATTTTTTTCCTTCCGGCGACCGAATCCTGTTCTCGTCAACGCACGCAGTCAGCCCGGCGTGCCCGCCCAAACCGGATTATTCCAAAGGCTACGTGTGGCCGGTTTATGACAGTTATGACATCTACACGGCGAAACCCGACGGCAGCGACTTGAAGCGCCTGACGAATACTCCTGGCTACGACGCGGAAGCGACGATCACCCGCGATGGAAAGAAGATCGTATTCACCTCCATGCGCAACGGCGACCTGGACATTTATTCCATGGACGCCGACGGCTCGCACGTGAAGCAGCTAACGCATGAACTTGGCTACGATGGCGGGCCGTTCTGGTCGTACGACGGCAAGAAGATCGCTTTTCGCGCCGAGCATCCGAAGACTGCCGAGCAGATTGCCGACTACAAACAGCTTCTGAAAGAAGGCAAGATCCGCCCCGGCAACCTGGAGATATGGGTGATGGATGCCGACGGCAAGAACAAGCGCCAGGTCACACACAACGGCGCGGCGAATTTTGCGCCCTACTTCACCCCGGACGGAAAGCGCATCATCTTTGCATCAAACCTGGCCGATACAAAGAGCGCCCGCGGCTTCGATCTCTACATCATCAACGTGGACGGCACCAACGAGGAACGAGTCACCTTCTATCCCGATTTTGATTCATTCCCCATGTTCAGCTCTGACGGCAAGAAGCTGGTCTGGGCGTCAAATCGGAACGGGAAGGAGCCGCACGAGACGAATATTTTTATCGCCGACTGGGTGGACTGAGAGGACGCTGCGTGCCCGCCTCTGCTCGTCACAGCCCCGCGTTCTTATAAACCACCTTGGCGATTGCGGCCCAGTCTATATCGGCCATGCCCTGCGCGATGGCCGAGACAAAATGATCGCGCACCAGGCTGGCCGTGGGCATGGGCACTGAGACTTCTTCAGCCGCCGCCAGCACCAGGCGATTATCCTTGGCGCCGAGCTTTAGCTTGAACCCGGCGGGTTCGAATTTTTCCGCGGCGATCATGCCTCCGTAGTTCTTATAAAGCGGAGCAGGAAACAGTGAGTTGGTGAAGATATCCAGAAGCTGCGAAGGCTCAATATTGAACTTGCGGCCGAGGGCGAAGGCCTCTGACAACGATTCGATCACGCTGGTGATGAGAAAATTGCCTGCGACTTTCACCACGTTGGCCATCTGAGGTTCCGAGCCGACCGTAAACGTTCTCTGTCCCATGGCTTCGAAAACCGGCTTCAGACGATCGATCTGCTGCTGGTCACCGGCGGCGACAATAAAGAGTTTGGCGGCAGCCGCGGCTTCCGGACGTCCAAAGACCGGAGCAGCAACATAGTGCTGGCCTCTTTCCTGGTGCGCTGCCGCGAGCTTTCGCGACATGGCCACGCTGATGGTGCTCATGCCGACGTGGATCGCGCCCTTGGGCAAGGAGTTCAGAAAGCCATCGCGGCCGAATACGGTGTCATCCAGAGCGTGATCGTCCGCGAGCATCGTAATTATGACTTCAACGCCTTCGGCGGCTCTGGCGGGAGTATCGGCTACGCCGGCGCCCGCGGAACGGAGCTCCTCCGCGCGGCTGCGCGTCCGGTTATACACCGCAACCCGATGCTTCGCATTGAGGAGGTTCCGAGCCATTGCGGCTCCCATGTTGCCCAGTCCAATAAATGCGATCTTCATTGTTTGTCCTTTGGAAATGATTTAGTCCGGCAGCGCCTTCTCACTGGATGATGGCGAGCGGCAAAAGGATGAAAGGATCTTGAGGCCCAACCATCCCGGGCAGTGCAGCGGGCGTACATCACTGAAAAATTTTATCCGGGTTTCGATAGACTAGCTGCTATGGAAATTGTGCTAAGCCCCGTGGAGGCGCGCGTTCTCGGCGCGCTGATTGAGAAGGACATTACCACGCCCGATTATTATCCGCTTTCCCTGAACGCGCTGGTGAATGCGTGCAACCAGAAGAACAATCGCGATCCGGTGATGAACCTGGATGAAAACGCGGTGCGCGACGCGCTTTATTCCCTTCAGGAAAAGCGACTGGCGGGGCCGGCCGGCGGCGCGGACAGCCGCGTGACCAAGTACGAGCACCGGGTCCAGGAAGTCTTCAACTTCACTCGCGCAGAGACCGCGATTATGGACGTGCTTTTGCTGCGCGGCCCGCAGACGACCGGCGAGTTGCGCGGGCGCGGCGAGCGTATGTTTCGATTTGAAGAGCTCTCTGACGTACAGGCTACGTTGCAGAAGCTGATGCAGCGCACGCCACCGTTGGTGAAGATGCTGCCGCGCCAGCCCGGAACCAAAGAAGCTCGTTATGCGCACCTGCTTTCCGGCGATGTGGAGGGATTTGATGCGCCGCAGGAGACAGCGCCGACCGCAGTGACAGGCTCGGCGGATCCGGAGCGGCTGGAGCGACTGGAATCAGAAGTGGCAGAGCTGCGGCGCGAAGTTGGCGAGTTGAAGCAGCAGATGGAGAGCTTCAAAAGGCAGTTTGAATAGGGGAGGATTTAAATGGCGAGCAGTGGAAGCGCCCTGGTTGCGACTGCTAAGAACGACAGCAATGGATTGCTCACCTGGGCAGTAAGCCTGTTTGCCTCGGCATATTTGGCGTGGCTCGGGATTTCTCTTTACTACTCAACCCCTATCTTTCTGAAGATGTACGCCAGCATCGGCGCGGAGCTTCCGTTAGCAACGCGTCTGCTGTACAGCTTCCGCTGGTTCTATCCGTTGCTGTTCCTGGGAGCTATCGCAGTGGTGATTGCCAAGCAGTTTAATGTCCGGGAGAAATGGCGGAATCTGGCCATAACCTTTGGCGTGTTCGCGGTGATGGAGGCCCTTAGCAACGCGATGGTGCATGCGTTGTACGCTCCGCTGTTGGATTTGATGGAGAAGCTCGCTAAATAATCGCAGTCGTTCATGGACTTACATCCACGCGGAAACAGAAAAAGCAGGTATCATCTGGGCTCCCGCGAAGCTGCGGCGGAGCAGATCCCTCACAGTCGATCTCACTTCGCTACGCTCGCTGGGTCTCGGGCTTCGGGATGGGTCCTTCAGGAGGAGACAGTCTCTGAAGACGGTTCGAGCATGCTAAAAGAGGTTGTTTTTCAGAACAAAAAGATAAAGGCGGCGCACAATGCGCCGCCTTAGTTAGTAGCTGAACGCTGCCAGCTTATTCCGCTTTTGCGTCCTGCTGCGGATTGCTGATGGCGATGGTCTCGCCCACGTCGCCTACCTTGAAGCGGGCAAAGCGCCGGACGGAGATGTTTTCGCCCAGCTTGCCGATGCGGCTCGCGATCAGTTGATGGATGGTGATGCCCGGCTCTTTCACGAACGGCTGATCCAGCAGGCAGACCTCTTCGTAAAACTTTGACATCTTGCCTTCCACGATCTTTTCGACCACATTCGCCGGCTTGCCAGTCGAGGCAGCCTGGGCGCGGTAGATTTCTTTTTCCTTCTCAAAGGCCTCAGGCGTGACATCTTCCTTGCGGACGAACTTGGGGTCCGCGGCGGCGATGTGCATCGCGATGTCCTTGATCAGGTCCTTGAAATCATCCGTGCGGGCCACGAAATCGCTTTCGCAATTTACTTCCACCAGCACGCCGATCTTTCCGCCGGCGTGGATGTAGCTGGCCACGGAGCCTTCACTGGTCATACGGGCCGCTTTCTTCTGGGCGGTAGCAATGCCCTTTTTGCGCAGCCACACCAGAGCCTGTTCAATGTCGCCCTTGGATTCGGAAAGTGCGTTCTTGCAATCCATCATGGGGGCGCCACTGCGCTCGCGGAGTTCTTTTACCTGGGCTGCGGAGATGTTCGTCGTCTGGGTGCTCATTTCAATTCCATTTCTTATTTATGGCTCGAGGAGCCTTACAACATACGACCCGCGTGAACACGCGGGCCGTCTCGATGTGTCAGTCGTTTATGCCCGGCAGGACCGCTCTCGACTGCCGGCTGATGCCTGCTGTTGAAACGCGGTGCTACTGGCCTTCGGCGGCGGCCACATCCACGGGAGTGGCTTCGGCTTCGGCCGGCTCCGGTCCCTTGCGAACCTTTCCGCCCAGCACCTTCTCCATGTCCAGCTCTTCCTCTTCCATAAGATCGGCGGAGGTGGGAGCGTGCGCGGCGGCTGCGGCAGTCTGGCCTTCGGCAATCGCGCCGGCGATCTCGGCCGTGTCCTTGTCGGTAGCGGCCTGAGCGCCTTCAGCGATGGAGTCGGCGATCTTTGAAGCAAACAGGCGAATCGCGCGCAGCGCGTCGTCATTGCCCGGGATGACCCAATCCACTTCCGTAGGATCACAATTCGTGTCAACCACGGCAACAACGGGAATCCCGAGCTTGCGGGCTTCCTTCACCGCAATGGCTTCCTTATTGGAGTCGATCACAAAGATCACGTCGGGCAACCGGTTCATGTTCTTGATGCCGGCCAGGTTCGCCTGGAGGTGCTTACGCTCGCGCTCCAGCTTAATGACTTCTTTCTTCGGCAGCAGCTCGTAGCGACCATCGGTTGCCATCTCGTCGAGGTCCTTGAGCCGCTTCACGGATTTCTGTACTGTCACCCAGTTGGTGAGCAGTCCGCCCAGCCAGCGATTGTTCACATAGAACATGCCGCAGCGGTTGGCTTCTTCGGCAATGGCGTCCTGCGCCTGCCGTTTGGTGCCCACGAACATGACGGTCCGCCCTTCGGCGGCCATATCCTGCACAAACTTGCTGGCATCCTTGAACATCTTCAGCGTCTTCTGCAGATCGATGATGTAAATGCCGTTGCGCTCACCAAAGATGTATTCCTTCATCTTGGGATTCCAGCGCTTGGTCTGGTGCCCGAAGTGGACGCCCGCTTCGAGCAGCTCTTTCATGGTGATGGTAGCCAAAATACCTCCTTATTGAATTGCATCCTCCGCGATGTTGTCACTCGCTCGGGATTTATTCCCTTGGTCCGCTCCCGGCGGAGCGGGAGGGAAATTTCGTCCCTGGGTTGCCGCCGCTTCCTTCAAGCCACGGGACGCCCGGCCTGAAGAAAGCAACAAGGGACGGCGTAGAGCCCGTCCCCTGAATATCGATTAGCGCTTCGAGAACTGGAACCGCTTGCGGGCTCCCTTCTGTCCGTACTTCTTGCGCTCTTTAGCGCGTGAGTCGCGTGACAGGAAGCCTTCCACCTTCAGCTTCTTGCGCAATTCAAGGTTGAACTCCAGCAGGGCGCGGGCAATGCCCATCTTCAAAGCCCCGGCCTGGCCGTTCACGCCGCCGCCGCTCACATTGGCCACGATGTCAAAGGTCCCACCGGTCTCGCTCACCACCAGAGGCTGCTTCACCTCTACGCGCTGCACGTCCGTGAGGAAGTACTTTTCCATCTCTTTATCGTTGACCGTGAACTTGCCGCTGCCCGGGCGCAGAAACACGCGAGCTACGCTCGACTTCCGCCGTCCGGTGCCGTAGTACTGAACTTGATCCGCCATCTTCTTTTTAAGCTCCTGGCCGCCTCGTGTCGGGCGACCTCAAAAATTGTTACCGCGACGCCATTGCCAGCGCTTCCGGCTTCTGGGCGGCGTGATTGTGCTTGTCGCCCTTGTAGACCTTCAGCTTCTTGCCCATGGCGCGGCCCAGCTTGGTCTTGGGCAGCATGCCCAGAATCGCTTCCTGGATCACCAGCTCCGGCTTGCGATCAAAGCGTTTGCGGAAGTCTTCTTCACGCAGGCCGCCGGGGAAGCCGGTGTAATGCCGGTAGACCTTCTGTTCACTCTTCATGCCGGTCACGCGGACTTTTTCCGCGTTGATCACAATCACGTGATCGCCGGTATCAATGAACGGTGTGTACTGGGCGCTCTCCTTGCCGGAGAGAATGCTGGCCACTTTGGAAGCCAGCCGGCCCAGAGTCTGGCCTGATCCGTCCACGACGAACCATTTGCGCGCAATTTCCTGCCCGCTTGGAAAACGGGTGCTCATGCCTCAAACTCCTGAGAATAATACGCTTAAGAAAGACCGCTCGATTGACGCCGCTTACTAACTTCCTGAATGGAAGACACCAGGCGGGCTACTGCAGAGCAGTGAAGAGTAAAGGATACTGAATCCTTTGCCCCAGTGTCAACGCTGCGGGCCGTGCCCAACCCGGTTACCACCGGTCAGGCGAATGCCTCGTTCTCAAACGATATCTATAAGGATAAACTCTTCCGCATCTTTATGAAAGCCACTCTGCTTCTCTTTTCTGTGTCGATTTTTCTTTGCCTCTCCGCCACTCCCGCTCTCGCCGCTGACCTGGAGCACGACCTCAACTCCCGGTACGCCAATAAAATTCTGAACCTCCGCAGTCCCTTGTCCGCCAATTCACTCGAATTTGACTCCTCCGGCAAGCCTGTCAAATCATCTTCCACTGGTCCGTGGAGCATCTACAGCCGGATCAGCGTCAAAAAAATCCAACTTCGCTCAGATCGGCTGGAGATCGAATGCAAGCGTTTGGGTTTGCAATACGATGGTCACGAACTTGTGCCAGTCGATATCGATAAGTCGGTCAAACTCACGCTTCGGCTTGACCACCCGCTCACCGATGCCGCAGACGCCGAAGCTCGCCTCGGTACCATCTTCGTCTCCGAGCCGGAAGCCATCATTGCCTCAGCCCCGGATTTCTGGCACGACTACCTCAAGGATCCGGCCCTCGCCCGTTACGCAAACCCTAAACTCGTTCCTTCGCCACCGGGTATCGCAAAGTTCGGCGACCCGGGCGTAAAGCTTCCCAAACCGCTCCACACCCCCGAACCCCAATTCAACGATGTGGCGCGCAAGTTCCGCTATCAGGGATCGAATGTGCTGTCCTGCATCGTCAATAAAGAAGGCGTTCCCGAGCAGATCAGAATTATCCGCCCACTCGGCTTCGGCCTCGACGAAGAATCAGTAGACGCCCTGCGTCATTGGCGTTTCCAGCCCGGCACCAAAGATGGGTCCCCCGTCGCCGTCTACCTGACCGTGGAGATGAGCTTCAATCTGCGCTGATCTTCCATATGGCTGGTACATAATTCTTGAACAAAACTATGACAACTACTCGCATGTGCGACTGTCTGGTTATGTTTGCTGTCCTCGCAGCCAGCTCCGCTCTGGCCGCCGACCTTGAGCGCGATCTCAACTCCCAGTACCGCGGCAAGGTCCTCGCCCTGCGCTACTCATTCACCGGCAACTCGCAGGATTTTGACGCCTCGGGCAAACCGATCGACCCCAAGGGTTTCGGCCCATGGACCGTTTACGGCCGCGTGAGAATCAAGAGCATTCACCTGAGCAGCGACAACCTTGAAGTGAAAGCCGCAAGGCAACTCATGGAATTCAAACAAGGCGGTCTGGTTCCCATGAATAAGAGTGACGCGCGCAAGAGTGGCGTGCACCAGAACGTCACGCTCACACTGCGGCTCCAGACGCGCGTAAAAGACGAAGCTGGCGCGCAAGCCGCCTGGCGCAAGCTCTTCGCAGTCACTCCGGAAGAGATCGTTCATTCGGCCCCCGATTTCTGGCGTGACTACCTTGCCGACCCAGACATCGCAGCAGATGACAAAACCACGCACAATCCTGCCATTCCAACCGGCGTCGCGCAGCTAGGTGATAAAGGAGTGCTGGCTGCTCAAGCCTTGCAAACGCCCGAGCCCGAGTTCACTGAACTGGCGCGGAAGCTTCAGTACCAGGGCTCCGGCATTTACGGCGCCTTCATCGACAAAGACGGCGAACCAGAGCGCATCATCGTTGTTCGCCCGCTCGGCCTCGGCCTCGACGAAGTTTCCATCGAAGCGATCCGGCATTGGCACTTCGTTCCTGCAATCAAGGACCAGAAGCCGGTCCCGTTCTACATGCCCGTGGAAATCTCATTCAACCTGAATTAAAAGACATGAAAGTGTGGGATAGCGGCGCAAATGTATTTCTCGCGAATAGGGTGCTGCGCTACACTCCCCTCTGCATGAAGCAAGCTGCCCTCATCGTTCTGTTCCTGCTCACCGTCGCCCACCTCTTCGCGGCCGACTCTGACCTCCAATCCGCCGTGGCGAAGCAGTACGAAAAGCAGGTGCTGATCCTGCGCAATCCAGTTCGGAGCAATTCCCAGCGATATGACGCTTCCGGAAATCTGATCGGCAAGGCCGATCCCGGCGCGTGGACCGCGTTCGGCGGCATCGAGATCACCAGCGTCCGGCTCACTCCGGAGGCGCTGCTGTTGGAGGGCACGCGTCGTATCTTTGGTTACGACACAAAGCAGCACATCCTGCTACCTTTCAAAATCAAGGAAAAGGAAAAGACCAGAGTCAAACTTGAACTCGCTCTAGCCGCGCCGCTCACCAGCGTGGCCGACGCGGACACCGCCATCAATCGCATCTTCACCCGCAATGACGACGAGCTGATTGCCGGAGTGCTGCCGGTCCGAACGGCGGCCAAGCTGGAACCAGTGCAGGCGCTGCGGGCGGAATAGATCTGTGTTTCTTCTCAGCCTCGGAGAGCACGCCAAACACCGATGACGACCGGCACCAGCCATCCGCCCAACAGGAAGGAGTAAAGAGATAGCAATAGTTGGAGGACCAACATACCGATTGTGCGGTAACGGCCCCGGAACTTTACCTTCCACGCATAAGCGGGGCGCAGGAGAGACCAGCCGATGGAGGCAATGAACCAGATGCCCCCAAGCCAGAGTAGTTGTTTTGCGGTAGCGCTGCTCTGGATCAGAACGAAGCCGAAAAAGATCAATAAAGTTGCCTGCCTGACAATCATCCACGAAAATCGGCGGCCAGAGCTTGCTCCCGGTAATCTGAAGGTGTGAAACCCTGCGAAGTGATGGTCCCTTGAATGTGCGTTGAGCGGCGGCTCAATTTGAGCAACTATGGTACGCGCCTCCGAAAGATGAATGCTGTGTGCAGACAGGAATCGTGCGACATTGGTGTCTGCTTCGCGCAAAATCCCGAGTAATAAGTGGCCGGGAGTTATATATGCCGAACCGAGTCCTTGCGCTTCCTCGACCGAACCAACAAACACTTTCTGGCAAGCGTTTGAAATTGGAACCATGGTTGAGATCTCATCCACGCTTCGCTCAGCCGATGAAGAGAACTCAACCCGCAGCGCCCTTTCTAACTGATCCAGGCGAAGAGCTTTCCGAAGCTCTGGTTCACACATCCGAATGATTCCCAGCAGAAGGTGCTCGGGTTCGATGTAGCAGGAATGTGCTGCCCGGGCTTCTTCGGCGGCGAAATAGATGGTCCGCCGCGCCGGCTGTGTAAATCGTTCGTACACTGATAGCTATTTTAGAGCTGTTATGGGCTCCCGCGAAGCGACAGCGGAGCCGGTCCCTCCGCCAGCTTGTTTCGCTGCCGCTCAACTACGCTGACGTTCGGGATGGGTCCACTTCCGGGGTGAGGACCTGGATGGGGGCACCGTCATGATCAAGAGCAAAATTTCATTCCCCAAAAGGAAAGGGAGCCGTAACTGCCGGCTCCCCTTTTCCGCTCCCCCGCTGAGCTGGCGCGTGTTACTGCACCGTAATTGACTTGCTTGCTTTGTAGACGGTTCCGGCGGTGTCCCAGGCCTGGAAGGTGACGTTGTGCGTTCCTTTGGTCATGCCCAGACTGGTGTCCACCGAACTGGCGCTCACGCTGTAATTGCTTACGCCATCCACGTAGATCCGCATCGTGGTGATCGGCTTCTGCGCCACAGCGGAAGCGGCCAGATGCACAGGCGAGCCGATTACGGTTGAGGTGGTTGGGGCAAGGATGGTCACGCCCGGCGGAATAACAGTAATAGCCTTGCTCGTTTTATAGACGTTGCCCTTGTTGTCCCACGCCTGGTAGGTCACATTGTGCGTGCCGTTGGTCATGGTGATCGACGCGTCGACCGAGTTCGCAGAGGCTGAGTACGCTGCGACGCCATCAACATAGACCTTCATTGCGGTTACGGTCGTCGGCGCTGAGGCAGTAGCCGCTACGTGCACGCTCGGACCAACCACGCTCGTAGCGGTCGGCGCCGCCACATAGACAGTGCCGGCGGACTTGAAGAACTCCACCATAGGCGGCGCGCTCTGCGCGGCTGAGGGGAAGCTGACCTCTTCGCCTTCCAGCATCAGCATGGTTTTCAGCACGCTGGGGTGGTGATAAGTGAAAACAGACTTGCCGCTGGGCATAATCTGGGGGCCGATCATCGCCACCAGAATATGACCGCCGCAGCCCGTGAGTACCGTGGCGCTGCAACGATCGTCGGTGCTCAGGTCGGCTTCATCAGCCCAGATGATCAGCACGCCATCGCCACCCGGCTGGAAAGGAGCGGTGGCAAGCAGTGGAGCGATATTGTCTTTCAGCCAGGTATCCGCCATCTGGAGACAGGCGCTGAGAGTGGTGGGGCAGGCGTGCATGTCATGCGCTGCGTCCGGGGTGATGAAAGCAAAGTTCGGCAGCGTGCCGTTGGCGATATCCTTCGCCAGTTCGCTGGTGTTGACGTGATTCATGATCAGGGAGCTGTTCGCCATGTCCGTGTAGTACGGCAGAGGCGCATGGCGCTTCAGATACTCGCCGTAGGTCAGGCCGGTATAGCCGGCGTAGGGCAGAGTCTGTGCGTAAGATTTGAAAGTCTTGCCCTGGGCGAGCAGGTGGCGCTCAATGTTGTCGAGATTGAAGGTGGCGAGCGTCGAGTTGTTGTGGGTGATGTACTGGCCGGCAGTGACGATCAGGTAGTTCTCCAGCGAACCGTGCATGTCGGAGTAAAACTGCGTGGCGGTGGTGCCTTTGGGCAGAATGCTGTTCAGGTACGGCATGTCCGGACTGCCAACAATGTGTTCGTAACTGCGGTTCTCTTCCGCGACGATATAGACATGGTTAGACCTGGGCACCTGGGCCGATGCGGCCGGCGAGACAATGACCGAAGCTGCTCC
>JBAIYI010000013.1:0-1839 GCA_037915955.1 Terriglobales bacterium | reverse complement strand
ACTCGTGCCAGGATGCCCACCTTGTGCTTTTTCGCCTGCTCAAAGAACAGGTCCGCCGGTCGCTGCCGGAAAATGTTGAAGATGATCTGCACCGTCTGCACATTGGGATATTCGAGTGCCTTCAGCCCCTCTTCCGCAGTCTCTACGCTTACGCCGTAGAACCGGATCTTCCCTGCTTTAGCCAGGTCGTCGAGGGCGCCAAACACCTCGGGCCGGTAATAGACCTTCGTCGGCGGGCAATGCAGTTGCAGCAGATCAAGCGCCTCGGTCTGCAGGTTCTTCAGGCTGCGCTCGACGAACTCCGTCAGGTTCTTGCGGTTGTATCCCTCGGTCGTGTGCGGGTTGAGCCTTCTGCCTGCTTTCGTTGCCACATGGATCGTCTCCGGGCGTTGCCTTCGCAACTCCGCGATCAGCCGTTCGCTGCGCCCGTCCCCATAAACGTCCGCCGTATCGATGAAATTGACGCCAAGGTCGACGGCCCTTTGCAGGGCAGCCATCGACTCTCGGTCGTCCACTTTCCCCCAGTCCGCTCCGATCGCCCACGCCCCAAAGCTGACCGGCGACACCTTCCATCCGGTCCGGCCCAACTCCCTTCGCCCTTCACCCGCGTTTCCAGCTTCGTTCATCTCTCCTCCTGTCATCAATAGCGAACGGTCCTCACCGTTCGCTATGCTGATCAATCAGTGTACCAATCTACCAATTTACCGCCGACCCTCGCCAAACCGCCGCGGCAGGTGCAATTAGCTGAACGCTGATAGCTGATAGCTGACCGCTATCCTTTCAGCGCTCCAGCCATCAAGCCGCGCAGGAAATACCGCCCGAGGAAGATATACACCAGCAGCGTAGGCAGCGCAGCCAGCAGTGTTGCTGCCATCAACACGTTCCACTGCACCAATTGGCTGCCCGCCAGGTTGTTCAGCGCTACCGTCACGGGCCAGTTCGACTGGTTCGTGAGGATCAATGCAAACAGGAACTCGTTCCATGCCTGCGTGAACTGCCAGATGATCACCACCGCAAAGCTGGGTGCCGAGAGCGGAAACATGATATAGCGGTATAGCCCGAACAGGCTCGCCCCGTCGATGCGTCCGGCCTCCAGGATCTCGGTGCCGATGCCCGCGTAGTAGTTACGGAAGATCAGCGTCGTGATGGGAATGCCGTAGATAATGTGGACCAGCACCAGGCCCGGTAGGTCTCCGTAGAGCCTGATGGACTGCATGAACTTCGCCAGCGGGATCAGGATGCTTTGGTACGGGATGAACATCCCGAACAGCACCAGCGTGAAGACCAGATTCGACCCTCGGAACTTCCACTTCGAAAGCAGGTATCCGTTGATGGATCC
Source organism: Terriglobales bacterium (assembly GCA_037915955.1). Classification (GTDB taxonomy): domain Bacteria; phylum Acidobacteriota; class Terriglobia; order Terriglobales; family Acidobacteriaceae; genus Angelobacter. The sequence goes on along the minus strand of JBAIYI010000013.1, from coordinate 500 downwards.
CAGGAGCGATGACAGGATCGCCTCCGGAACCACCATGAGTATGCTGTTCTTCAGGTTCGGAGCGAGTTGGTTGAAGCCGGCAATGAAGTTCTCGATGTGCAGCCCATTCGTGGGAAGGCTCCACATCGTCTTCAGGTCCACCTCATTGAACGGCTTGAGCCCTGTCAATACCATGAGGTAGATCGGCAGCAAATAGAAAATGGCCAGCGCGATCAGGAGCACATAGAAGAACGTAGTGAGGTAAATGGGGCGCTTCATAGCTCGGTCTCCGACCGCATATTTTGGACCAGGTAGGGAACCACCAGGATTGCCACGCTGATCAGCATCAGAATGCCGATGGCGGCCCCCTGGGCATAGTTGTAAGCCGAGAACGTGGCCGACCACATGTAGATGCCCGGCACATCCAGCCGGATATCTTGCTTCCCCAATGCCACGATCAGGTCAAAGATCTTCAGCGACATGTGACCCAGGATAATGACCGCGCTCAGCGTCACTGGCTG
>JBAIYI010000398.1:0-2078 GCA_037915955.1 Terriglobales bacterium | reverse complement strand
ACAATTCCGCGGTAGCCTGCCCGATGCCGCGGGCTGCTCCGGTTACGATTGCTACTTTGCCGTCAAGAAGGTTGGCCATTTATCAATCCTCTGCACTCAAAATCCACGACGGAGGCACGGAGACACGGAGCACTGCAAAGGACACCGCGAAATCCATTTCCTCCCACAACTTGTTGGCTGATTGCGAATTACTATTCGCTAATTGCCTGTATTTGTCGCCATCTCCGGCCGAATGCTCTCACTGCCTGACCAGTACTTCTTCCGCAACTCTTTCTTGAGGATCTTGCCGGTGCCGGTTTTGGGCAGCGTATCCATGAACTCAATCGACCGCGGGCACTTGTAATGTGAGAGCCGCGAGCGGGTGAATTCCAGGATTTCCTGCTCCGTGGCCTGAACGCCGGGCTTGAGCGCCACCAGCGCTTTGGGGATTTCTCCCCATCGCGGATCAGGCACTGGAATCACCGCAACCTCGTAAATCGCGGGGTGCGCCAGCATGGTTTTCTCTACTTCGAGCGACGAAATATTTTCGCCGCCGCTGACAATGATGTCCTTTTTGCGATCCACAATCAGGATGTAGCCATTCTCGTCCATGGTGGCCATGTCGCCGGTGTGAAACCAGCCGCCGCGCATGACTTCCGCGGTGGCTTCGGGCTGCTTCCAATAGCCGTCCATCACTCCGTCACTGCGGGCAATGATTTCGCCGATGCTCTGGCCGTCGTGAGGAACATCGCGATCTTCCGAATCCACAATACGAATTTCCACTCCCGGCAAAGCGTAGCCGGTCCGGGCCTGACCTTCAAAGCGCTCGTCGCCTTCCCACTTCACATCAAGCTTCTTCTGCGCCGTGGTGAGGACGGGGCTGGTTTCCGTGAGGCCATAACCGGAATAGCAGATGCAGCCCACACGTTCTTCCACCTGCCGCACGAGTGTGGGCGAAGCCGCAGCGCCGCCGAGGGTGATTCGCTTCAGCGAGCTCAGATCATATTTCGGACGATCAGGGCAATGCACAAGCGCGGTGGCCATGGTCGGCACAAGGCTGCACGCATGCACTTTCTCCTTTTCGATCAGTCGAAAAACCTCCGGCGGATCGAATTTCCCGATCATCACATGCGTACCGCCGACAAACGTGAGCGAATGCGCGACGCCCCAGCCGTTCGCATGAAACAAGGGGATCGTGTGCAGCTCGACGGAATCCGTGCCGGTGTTGAACGTAATCGTGACATTCAAGGCATGCAGATAGATGTTGCGGTGCGTGAGCATCACGCCCTTGGGATTCGCGCTGGTGCCGCTGGTGTAGAAGAGCTCAGCCAGGGAATTTTCATTCACCTGCATGATGTCCAGCTGCTGCGGCGTTGCACCGCTGAGCAGCTGTTCATAATTTTGCGGTACTGCCCATGCGGCGGGCTTGTGGTCCAACGCGACATAGTTTTCCACGGTGTTTAGTTCGCTCCGGAATCCATCCACCATTGGCGCGAACAGCTCCTGAAACATGAGTACCTTGGCGCCGGAATCATTCAGGATGTAGGCCAGCTCGTTCGGAGTAAGCCGGATATTCAGGGGAAGCAGCACCGCCCCGGCTTCGAGCACGCCATAATAGGCCTCCAGCAGGCGATGGCAGTTCCCGCTGAGGAAAGCCACACGGTCGCCGGGCTTCACTCCCAGGGCCCGTAGAGCGCCGCCGAGGCGCGCAGCACGCTCCGCGAATTGAGAATACGTATAGCGCTGCTCGCCGCAGATCACGCCGACTTTCTTTGGGTACTGCTGGCTGGCATAGCGCAGGAAGCGGAGTGGTGTTAGAGGAATGTTCATGGCGTATGCAGCCTCAGGCTGATTGCCCTCCATCCACGGCCAGTACGTGGCCGGTTACATAATCAGAGGCCGCCGAGGCAAGAAATACGGCGGCACCTTTCAAATCAAAGTCGGTACCAAACCGCCGCAACGGAATGTGCGAGAGCAGCGTCTCTTTCTTGTTTTCAATCACCCACCCGGACATATGAGTGGGAAACCAGCCCGGCGCCAGTGCGTTTACCTGAATATTGTGTTGCGCCCACTTCCATGCGAGATCTTTGGTGAAGGCG
>JBAIYI010000452.1:0-6220 GCA_037915955.1 Terriglobales bacterium | reverse complement strand
TCGGTGCCGTTCAGTGCTTGCTTCGGCCGAACAGCCAGAACAACAACGACAGAATGATGCTCAGCAGAATGCTGGTCGCAAGGGGAAAGTAGAAGACGGTGTTCTTGCCCCGATAGACGACGTCGCCGGGCAGCCGGCCAATGGGCAGGTTGAAGCGGCCAGCAAAGATCAGCGCAGCTCCGATCAGCACGATGACGCCGCCCACGAGCAGCAGCATCTTCCCAAGGTCTGCCATGAAGTTTATTTTATCCGTTTGATCGGAGCGCGCCTGCGTACTTCAGCGGATAGGCGCGCCGTGCCCGCATCACCAGAAAAAACAAAGCCGGAGGCAAACATCGCCTCCGGCTCCTGAGATCGTGCACTTACTTCCAGTAGCGGTCCCGCAGTTCGGTCTGCTTGTTCACCAGCGGAATTTCTGCGCCGTCAATGAAGACGTGCTTGACGTCCGTCCTCACGTCCAGCGGATCGCCGTTCGCTACCACTACGTTGGCGACCTTCCCGGTGTCGAGCGAGCCCAGGTCCTTGTCCACGCCCCAGATCTGCGCCGGGTTCAGGGTGATAGCCTTCAGTGCCTCTTCGGGAGGGAGCCCATACGCCGTCGCATAACCGGCAGCGTAAGGCAGGTTGCGAACCTGGTGCGCGTCATAGGAAGCGAACGCGATTTTGATGCCTTTCTTCTGCATCTCTGCCGGAAGCTTGAACACCGCGTCATAACGCTCGCTTTCCTTCGGCTGTTCCCAGATTGGACCGACGATCACCGGGAATCCGCTCGCGGCGATCTTGTCCAGGATGGAAGACGCATGCGTGAGATGATTGAGAATGATCCGCAGATGGAATTCGTTGGCAAGGTCCATTGCGGTCTGTACGTCATTGGCTTCTTCTGCCGCCAGAACTACCGGTTTCTGGCCGTGCAGATAAGGCAGCAAGGCTTCCAGTTTCAGGTCGCGCTTGGGCGGAGCGCCGGCTTTGTCAGGCTCGGCGGACTTCTTCTTTTCGTAAGCCTGCGCTTTCTGCTCGTAATCCTGAGCGTCGATCATCGCCTGCCGAAGCTGCGTGGCCATACCCATGCGAGTGAAGGGGAACTTGGCCTGCTCGAAGTTCTGGTTGCGGCGCTGCTGTCCGGTAAAGTTCAGCGGCAGGGCGATGTCGCGGACCAGCAACATCTCCGTCGCTGACTTGCCGTCCAGTTGGATGAAAGCATCCTGGCCCGGGAGGGTATCGCCGATTGCGGGAGCGACAATCGCATTGGTGATGCCGTTGATGCGCGCGACGGGAATCAACGCGGTTTCAGCGTGGAAGGCGTCCGCCACATGCATGTGGGGCATGATCTCGTCGCTCGGCTCCAGTTCATCATTGGTCATACGATCGGCTGAGATCTCCGTCAGGCCGAGATGTGTTTCCGAATCGATCAGGCCGGGATAAACCGTCATCCCGGTCACATCGATCACCTTCGCGCCTTTTGGTATGGCGGTATTCGCACCGCCGATGGCGGAGATGCGGCCGTTATGCATGACCAGCACGCCGTTTTCAATCGTCCCGTGCGAGACGGTGAGGAGCTTGCCGCCGCGCAGGGCAATCGTCTCCGCTTTGTCGCCCGATTGGGCAAAGGCCGCGGCAGCCAGCAGGACAAATGGAATCAGGATTTTCTTCAGCATGGCTACTGGACCTCCTTCAGGTGAGTCAATCCGGTACCGGGCAGCGAACGATCAAAGAAGACCTCGCCATCGATGATGGATTTATCCACCAGCGCGTTCGAGCCCAGCGGATAGTTGTTCCAGATCGTGATGTCGGCGTCCTTGCCTACGTCCAGCGAGCCGACGCGATCTTCCACGCCCAGCACCCACGCCGGATTGAGCGTGATCATCTTCAGGGCGTCTTCTTCACTCACATTGCCATAATGAATGATCTTGCCGGCTTCAGTGTTGAGGCGCCGGGTCACATCTTCCGAGTCGCTTTTGATGACTACGCGCGCGCCCTTGTGGAGCGAGATCACGGCATTCCAGGGAATGCCGTCCCAGGCTTCATACTTGAAGCCCCACCAGTCCGGCCACGTCGCCACCGCGATACCTTCGGCGGCAATCTTATCCGCCACTTTGTAGGCTTCCAGGGAGTGATGGAATGCGCGAATCTTGTAGCCGAATTCTTTGGCAATGGACATTTCGGTCAGCATCTCATCCGCGCGATAGCAGTGGATCTGCACCAGCAGCTTGCCGCGCAGCACATCGGCCAGGGCTTCCATCTTCAGGTCCTTCTTGGGCGGCGTCGCGTCCTTGTCACCCTTCTTGGCCTTGGCGTTATAGTCGTCCCAGCTGCGCATGTATTCGCGGGCTTCCTGGAACGATTGCCGCATCACCTCAAAGTTGCCCATGCGGGTGGCAGGCAGCTGGTTGCGACTGCCGTAGACGCGCTTGGGATTCTCGCCGCTGGCAAACTTGATGGACTGTGGTGCGCCAGGGAAGAGGAGTTCGTCGCGGCCCAGACCGTACTTGTGCTTGATCACGATTGCCTGGCCGCCGATCATGTTGGCCGAGCCATGCAGCAGCAGCGAAGTCGTCACTCCACCCGCCAGCGCGCGATAGATCGCCCGGTCTTCATAGTTGAAGGCGTCTTTCATCATCATGTGCGGAGTGACGGGGCTGGTTGGCTCATTCACGTCGTCATCCAGAGCGATGTGCGAGTGGGCGTCAATGATTCCCGGCATCACCCATTTTCCGGTGGCATCAATCACCGTGGCGCCCGCCGGAGCGTTCACGGTCTTCCCGATGGCGGCAATCTTTCCGTTGTGCAGGTAAATGCTGCCATTCTCGATTCGACCATGGGTCACCGTAAGCAACGTCCCGCCTTTGATGACCACGTCCTTTGGCGCCGGCTTGCTCTCTCCGGGCGTGGCTTTCTCAGGGCTTTGAGGGCTTTTTGAAGTTGGGGATGGCTGCTGGGAACTCTGCTGCGGCTGCTGAGCGATGGCAGATCCGATCAGCAGGAGGCAGAACCCGAGCAGCATCACCCAGAAAAAACGCGAGCGACGCTCCATGTTGGGAACTCCTTTGTGGGAAGGGAAATAAGAACGGAGGATTTTATGAGCCACTCAACCCCGAGTCAATCAGCGGCTTGCGCCGCCAAATAGTCTTTAACAAAGTAAATCTGACTTAGACGCCGACATTGACAGAAGGTAATCAGGCCCCACGATGTATTCGCGCGATTTATTATGTTCAGCGCGTATGAGAGCCGTGATCCAGCGCGTCGCCCGCTGCCGTGTGCAGGTGAAAGGAGAAACCGTGGGGCAGATTGGTCCCGGTTTGCTGGTGTTGCTCGGGATCGGCCAGCAAGATAGCGAAGCTACCGCGGACTACATTGCGGAAAAGGTTTTGGGACTTCGAATCTTCGAAGACGACCAGGGCAAGATGAATATTTCCGTTCAGGAAAAACGAGGCGAGGTGCTGGTGGTGAGCCAGTTCACGCTTTACGGAGATGTTCGCCGCGGCCGTCGGCCTTCCTTCGACGCCGCCGCGAAGCCGGACCTGGCGCAGAAGCTGTACGAATATTTTGTCCAGAAGATACGTTCAGCCGGTCTGCGCTGCGAGACCGGGAAGTTCCAGGCCATAATGGAAGTTGAGCTGGTGAACTCCGGGCCAGTGACGATCCTGCTCGATTCCGACAAGTTGTTCTGAGCGTTTGAGACACTCTCGTTTTTCTCCTTCGAAACCACGGGGTGTATGATTGCCCGCCTATGAGACGTCTGCTTTCCCTTCTGCTACTGCCTTTCACGCTCGCTTATTCGCAAACCCGTCCTGCTGCGCAGCCCAACTCAAACGACGAGACGGTGCAGCTTCTGCAAGCCCTTGCAGACGCCCCCGGTCCTCCCGGGTTTGAAGAGCCAGTTCGTAAGCTGATGGTGGAGCGCATGAAGCCGCTTTCCGAGAAGATCAGCTATGACGGCCTGGGTTCAGTGATCGCCGTGCAGGGTTCCAGGGGGCCGCGCATCATGGTGGACGCGCACATGGACGAGCTCGGGGGCATGGTCCGTCGCGTAACCCATGACGGATATCTCACCATGCAGATGCTTGGCGGGTGGCTGGACCAGGCGCTTGTGGACCAGCGCTGGATCATCCTCGGCTCCAAAGGGCCGGTGCGCGCGGTGACGGGAATACGCGACATTCACATTGCGCCCGCCGAGGAGCGCACCAAGGTCTATTCGCGCGACTGGATGTTTCTTGATGTGGGAGCAAAAAATCCTGCGGAAGTCGCGGCCATGGGGCTGGAGCCCGGCGACCCTGTTGTCCCGGATGCGCCTTTCATGGTCATGAACGGCACGCAGAACTATCTCGGCAAGGGCTGGGATGATCGCGTCGGCTGCGCCGTACTGATCGCGGCCATGCAGAAGCTGGCCAAGTCGCCTCATCCAAACCAGATCTTCTGGGCCGCAACCGTGCAGGAGGAGATCGGCCTGCGCGGAGCGCACACAGCCTCTGATTTGGTCAAACCTGAGATCGGCATTGCGATTGAAGGCGGCGTTACGCGCGACGCACCAAAAGTTGGGCCTGAAGAAGCACAGGAGCTGCTTGGCGGCGGACCCGCAATCTTCCTGTATGACTCCAGCGCGCTACCGAATCGCAAGCTCACGCAAATGGTCAAGCAGGTGGCGCGCGACAGGAGCATCCCTCTTCAACCAGACCTGATCCAGGGATACGGTGACGACTCGGCGGAGATCCAGAAGAGTAACGGAGGGGTTCCAACCGTAAACCTGCTGGTACCGGTGCGCTACACGCACTCACACAATGGCATTATCAATCGTGGCGACTTCGACCAAATGGTGAATCTTGTTGTCGCGTTGCTGCAGGGACTGGATGCGAAAGCGGTTAGTAACCTGCGCGACTTCAGCCCTCAATAACTTCAGCAGCAGCTCACACTATGAAAAAACGTAATCGGCTAAGGGGCCAACCCCTTCGCTTTCCTCACATCTAACTCCCAAGCCACACATTGCAGCTCCGCATTGCGCTTTGATGGCGTGAGAGATTTTCCGGAGCGCGCGTCTCACTTCGCAATTCACAAAAGGGAGATATTTTTGATGAACACGCTGAACAAATTTGCTCTGATGATCGCACTTGGAAGCGGAATGGCAATGGCGCAGGCCATGCCGTCACAGCAGACCCCGAGCACGCCGCCGACCGTCCCGCAGAACGCGCCGGACACGACGCCGCAATCTGCTCAGCCCGATCCGTCGACTCCTGCTCAGGCTCCTGATCAGGACAAAGACAACAAGGGCAAGAGCAGCGACCACATGGGTAAGGGCGACGATGCCAAACTGCCCCAGAGCGACGCTGCAAACGCCAGCGGCGACGTGCAGACCAGCATTCAGTCTGCTCTGCAGCAGGATCCAAGCCTGGCGAACGCCAATGTGCAGGCCAAAGTTACTGACAAGAACATCGAACTCACCGGCACGGTAGCCGACAAGGCTCAGAAGGAAGCTGCCGAGAAGATCGCCAAGCAGAACGCCGGCGACCGCAAAGTGAAGAACCACATCAAAGTGAGCGCCGATAACTCAATGAAGGACAAGGACGACAAATCCAACCCGAAGCACTAAGGTGCTCGGCAGTTTCTAGCAGAACCAATGGCGGCCTTTTGAGGCCGCCATTTTTATTGGTCGCGATTCACGGTGTCCGGAGAGAAAGCCGGGAGGCAGATCGCTATGTACTCCGTCGCCTCATCCGGAGTGGAATACTGGATCCACTCACCGGGATGAGCTACCACGGCCTGTCCGGCAGAAACTTCAAGCACCCCACCTTTGTGGACGACCCGCATTTTTCCTTTCAAGACGATCGTGAACTCCTGAAATTGCGGTGTCTGCCCGGGCTCAATCCATCCTGCAGGACTGCGCATGTGCGCCACGCTCAGACGCTGCTCGCCGGAGTTCACGCGGCCCACGTATTCGTCAATCAGCTTGGGCATGTTTCCAGCAGCGGTGATTCTGGTGGGTGATGGAATCAATGTCGGCACAAATTCTCCTTCTCTCTTCTCTTGGGCGCAAAAAGTGTTTAGCTATCGCCACAGCGGGCGGCAACAAGGTACGATAACAGGTTTTTCGCTGCGGTTCTGTAACCGCAATCTTCTCAGGAGCCCCGCCCATGATCTCGCGCCTGTTCGCTGCGGCAGTTCTTTTTCTGTTTTCCGCATCATTTCTGTGTGCACAGCAACCCATCCAGGAGCGGCTCTTTGTTGACGC
>JBAIYI010000462.1:0-4375 GCA_037915955.1 Terriglobales bacterium | reverse complement strand
AGCCCTGCAGCATTCTCAAGCCCCGCATGATTTTTCACAGCGTGCGCGTTTCAGGTAAAGTGGAGACTTCGCGTCTGTGATGGTTACTCCCTCCAATCTCGAACTCGCGCTCGCCTCGGCGGCTTTTCTCGGCTTCCGCCATGGCTTTGATTACGACCACATCGCCGCCATCACTGATATCACCAGCGTTCAGGTGAACAGCCGCAAGGCCATGCAGCTTGGGCTTCTTTATGCCGTGGGGCACGCTGCTACCGTTGCAGCCCTGGGCAGCGCCGTAATTTTCTTTCAGCTCTCGTTGCCGCATGGCATTGATCGCGTTGCGGAACGCCTGGTTGGCCTCACTCTCGTCCTGCTCGGGATTTATGTACTGGGTTCGATGTTTCGCGGTAACCATGTGCCGCGCAGCCGCTTCGTTCTCCTGGTAAACGGCTTGCGCTGGCTGCACTGGAAGCTGCGATCACTGTGGCACGACCATGAGCAGACGCGGCCCGCATCATTTGGCTACGATGGACGCTCGGCTTTCACCATCGGCATCATTCATGGGCTCGGCGCTGAAACGCCCAGCCAGTTGATGATTTTCCTTCTCGCGGCTAACCTTGGCGGGCTCAGCAAGGGCTTCATGGGATTGGGAATTTTTCTTGCCGGCCTCCTCGCAATGAACACCCTTATGACCGCGACTGCTGCCGGACTCTTCGGGTTCAGCTCAAAGATGCCTCGTTTCCAGTACGCCCTGACGGCGTTCACCGCTGTTTACAGCCTCGTGGTTGGAGCGATGTTCCTATTGGGGGCAGCATCATCGCTCCCGGCGCTCGGCTAAGTGCATCTCGGCCTTTTGCTGCGTCGCGAGCCTCTCATCTCTCGCGTGTTATCATGCCTGCCCATGCCTGACATTCCAGCAACCATGCGCGCCGTCCAGTTGAGCGCTTATGACGGCACGCCCGAGAGCATCAGCGTTGCAACCATCCCTGTTCCGCGACCGGGGCCGGGAGAAGTGCTGGTGCGCATGCACGCGGCGCCCATCAACCCTTCAGACCTGATGTTCGTGCGCGGCCTGTATGGATTTGCCAAACCTCTGCCCGCGACACCCGGCTTCGAGGGCAGCGGTACCGTCACCGAAACCGGTTCGGGCTTTATGGCCAAAATGCTGAAAGGCAAGCGCGTGGCCTGCGCGGCTGCGGATGCGAGCATCAAGGGCGGAACATGGGCGGAATATCTCGTTACCTCGGCGAAGACCTGCATTCCTCTCAGCAAGAACGTTGATCTGGAGCAGGCGGCGATGATGCTGGTAAATCCGCTCACGGCCTGGGCATTGGTGGATATTGCGAGATCCGGCGGACACAAAGCTGCCGTGCAGACTGCGGCTGCCAGCGCGCTTGGTCGCATGATTCTGCGGCTGGGGCTGCGCTTCAACTTTCCTATTATTCATGTTGTCCGCCGCGCGGAGCAGGTTGAACTGTTGAAGAAGATGGGCGCCACACACGTGGTCAACAGCAACGAAGCGGATTTCGAAGCCAAGCTGAAAGAGTTGTGCCACCAACTGGACGCTACCATCGGCTTTGATGCTGTGGCCGGAATCATGTCCGCGCAGGTCATGCGAGCACAGCCGCGCAAAAGCCGGCTGCTGGTGTACGGAGCGCTTTCTATCGAAGCAGCGCAGGCCGATCCCGGTTCGCTCATTTTCGAAGAGAAGCATCTGGAGGGCTTCTGGCTCAGCGCATGGCTGCGGCGCAAGAACCTGATCTCGCAGATGAGAATCGCACGCCGGGTTCAGGACTTGTTGAGCACTGACCTAAAGAGTGAAGTGCAGGCGCGGTTGCCGCTGGAAGAGGCGCGGCGTGGGCTGGCCGAGTATGCCGAACACATGACGGCCGGCAAAGTCCTGTTCATCCCCAATCAGAAATAAAAAAATGGCGCTCACGGACCCCGCGCGGATCCGCAAGCGCCTTAATGCTCGCGCCTCAAGCTTTCTGTATTTCGCGAGCCTTAAATGCTCCCGGGGTGGAAGTTGCGGGACGCCACCCCGGGTTGGGCCATGGGACTAGGGCAAAGCAATTCGGGACGCAACGAACTGGTAATTCGTTCCGTCGAAGAAGAGCATGCCGCGGACTTTCACTGCTCCTGCCGGTACCGCGGTGATCCCCTTCAATTCGGTTGTGGACTGAACATGCACGGTCACGGTGCTGGCGCCGCTGACCTTGGCAAATGCCGAGTCAGGAGCAACCGTTAGCGTGAAGGTGCCGGTTCCGCCCGTGATGGCGATCGCACTGGCCGTACCGGAGAGCGCCTGCTTCACCAGCGTGACTTTGTCCGCAGTGGCCGCGCCTGTCGAAACAGGTGCTGCGCTTTCAATCTCCACGTGCTGGCCTGGCGCCAGGTTGGCGGAGCCGCTGAACACCAGCGTGCTCAGGCCGGAAAGATTGATGTGGTCAGTGTTCGCACGGAACTGTGTGCTGTTGGTTACGGTCACGGTGACCGGAGTGCCAATTACAGTTGCGCTCATGCCGGAGCCGGCGCCGTCCACCGCGATCACACCGAAGGAAGTTACCGGCGCGCCGGTGATGCTGGTTACGAGGCCTTCAACGTCAGAGCCCGAGGCTTCCACCAGTTCGACTTTCTTGGCGTTGAATGAACCGTTGGTGCCGGTGCTGGCGTCAACACGCAGCAGCATGCCCTGCTTGATGTCAGTGAACGCCGTGAGACCATCAGAGAACTCGGTGTTGGCATCAACATTGAAAGTCGCCGACTGGCCGGTTGTCTGCAGGTTCAGCGTGAACTGGTTGTTGGCCGGTGCGGCGCTCACTGTGCCTACCGCATCTTCCACTTCGCCGCTTTCTTCATCTTCACCGGCCTCTGACGCCACCATCGTGCTGCTGATGGAGAACTGCGGATTGACTGCAGTCGGATTTCCGGACGCGTCAAAAGTGATGGAGTTCGCCAGGTTCATGTCAATCGAGAGAATGTTGGCATTCGGGCCGATCGTGACCGGGCTGGCCGGCGTGATCGTGGCGGTACCGCTCGCCGCGATGCTTTTGTGAACGGGCGTTGTGCCAGTCGTCGGAATATAGGTGATCTCCGCGCCTGAATAGCCAATGCTCGCCTTGGTGTAGGTGCCGGCCGGAACGTTGGCTAGCGCCAGCGGCTCAACCGTGGCAGCCAGGTGGGCAAGTTCGATTTCGCGTGAGCCGCTGAACGCGGTCACGGTGCTTCCGCCCTGCGTGGTCAGCGAGACCGATGTGATCGTCATTTCAAACGAAATCACCGAGTCTGCTGGCGCATCGCCAATCTTGAGCTGTGTGTTGCTGGCTGTAAGAGTGTTCGAGTTGCTGCCGCAACCGGTGAAGAGCAGCAAAAATGCTAATGCCGCGATCGTGCCAAACAGGACCATCGTCCAGGGCTTTGTCATTGCTCGGTCATTCATCATTGTTTCGCGCATAACCATTGGGTTCTCCCCCTTTTTTGTCTTCTCAGGAAATCTCGCCGCCCAGGCGCAGGATCTGGAACCGGAATGCGTTGGACGTCTCGATAGAAGCTGACCCGGCATGGCTCTTGATCAAATCATTCAGTTGCAGCAGGGAAGTGCTGCCGCAGACCGAGCAGGTGTCAGTCGAATTCGCCGAGATGAACTCGCACTCAGTGCAAAGGACTGCGTCCCGAAGGGGGAGAAAACTGTTTCGGACCAGCGGATTCAGTAACCGTGACATCTGACCCTCCTGCGGTTCCGTGCTGTAACAACCCAATCGAGCCAAGCCGCACAAAGACCGCTACGCCGGAGCTAATAGGCAACGCGGATGCCAAAGATCTGTCTAAGCTAAGATCTTCTGATTCAGAGACTTAGTTTTGCTTGGTGCTTCTTCAGGTGGGGTATGGCGACCCAGAAGTGTGTCGGGTGGATACAGTGGGAACAGTCAAGAGGCGGAAAAAAGCGGAGCCCGCAAGCTCCGCTTTCCAATCGCGCTAAACCTAAAACAGAATGAAATCATCCGGCGGCGATCCCCCGCCGTGATGGTCGCCTCCGTGATCGCTGCCATGGTCGCCGGAATGGTCTCCGGAGCCGGTGTCACCGGAGCCCGAGCCCGAACCGGAGCCGCCCGACGAATCGCCTTTACCGGAGTCCGAATCGCGCCCGGAATCGCCGGAGTCGCGATCGTGATGGTCATCGCTGCTGGCGCGCAGCTTCTTGATGGACTCATCATCGCGGTCATCACCATGGCGATCATGGTGGCCCAGACGGTCAAGATCAGGGCGCATGTCGCGCGTGGGCCGCGGAGTCTCCGGGCTGCCGCCCATGCCTACGCGGCTCGAGTATCCGGCGCGAATCATCACTGAGCCGCCGCCCGTGGAATCGAGCTGCACCAGGCCTTCGCGAACGTCCACT
>JBAIYI010000035.1:0-7010 GCA_037915955.1 Terriglobales bacterium | reverse complement strand
CTCCTGATTCTCCGCCGGAAAACAAACCGTTTTCAGAAAACGTCACTCCGGTTACACCCGGGACTGATTGCAGACGCGTGGTCAGGTCGCGCCACAAGGCAGAGAGCTGCGGACCCTTGTATCCGGCGGTAGCACCGTCAACACCAACCAGCAGCAATTTTTCTTTCGAATAGCCCACGTCTACCGATTGCAGGTTCCACAGTGTTCGCAGCAAGAGCCCTGCGCCGGTGAGCGCGAGCAGGGAGAGTCCCATCTGCAGAACCACGAGCCCTTTGGCAAGATTGAGGCGCCCGCTTGAGGCGGTGGTTCGGGCACCATCACGCAAGCTGTCAGTCAGGTTTACGCGAGTCCCGCGAATCGCCGGCGCCAGCCCGAAGATGATCCCCGTTATGAGACTGACTGCGGCCGTGAAACCCAGCACGCGGAGGTCAAGACTGGTATTCAGGTCGAAGCGCTCGCGATTACCCGCGAGCACCGCCGTAAACAGGTGAGCGCCGCCCCGGGCCACAAGCACGCCCACTGCGCCTCCCAGGAATGCGAGCAGCAGGCTTTCGGTAAGAAATTGGCGGACCAGCCGTCCACGCGAGGCGCCGATCGAGAGCCGCACTCCGACCTCTTTGTTGCGGGCAGAGGCCCGTGCGAGCAGCAGATTGGCGACGTTGATGCAAGCGATGAGCAGGACGACCGCGGATGCGCCGAGCAGAATCGCCAGCTGCTGAGAAAAGTCCTGCCGGCCTCCAAACGCTCCCGTTCGCGCTTCGTGCAGCGCCAATTTCTGGTTGAGGGCTTCCTTGCGAGTCTCCGGCGCGAGCGTGGCAGGGTAGCCATTCTCAATGATGTTCTTGAAGAGCACATCCATTTCCGCCTGAGCATGCGCCAGAGTCGTACCAGGAGCGAGTCGAGCGAAGGCCTGGAGCCACATTACTTTTTCAAAATTCTTGCTCAGCTCTTCGTGCAGCCAGTCGCGGCCCGGCATCACCGCAGTTTGCATCATCATGGGGAACCAGAAGTCGGGAATTTCTGCAACGTTTTCCCCCCGGAACCCCGGTGCGGCAACGCCAATGATGCTGTAAGTGGTGCCGAACAGGCGGACCGGCGTGCCGAGTGCCGAAGTATTTCCAGCAAAGCGCTTTTGCCAGTAGGCATAACTGAGAACGATGTAGGGTGCCTGACCGGGAGCGTGGGCATCTTCGGCGCTGAACAGGCGCCCGATGGAAGGCTCAACGCCGAGAACCGAGAAGTAATTTTCAGAAACGAGCTTGGCCCGGGCGTCTTCTGCTGCGGCGCCGTTGATCCTCACCTGCCAGCGATCCAGCTCTGATTCAGCTACACAGATACCGGAAAAGCTGGCGGCATGATCTCGAATCTGCTCGTATTCGGGGTAGCTCATGAGGTCGCGCTCACCGGAGCTCAGCCCGATAGAGACCCCGGAGACGTTTGGGTTGGTCAGCGAGACCAGCTGCTGCGGATCCCGAACCGGCAATGACCTGAGCAGGACAGCGTTCATCAGGCTGAAAATCGCCGTGTTCGCTCCTATACCGATCGCCAGCGAAAGGACTGCCACCAGCGTAAAAACGGGGTTGCGCATCAACTGCCTCAAAGCGTAACGGAAATCCTTTACGAGGGTTTCAAGCCAGATTGCAATGTCCATGGTGCGCGCTCTCTCCGTTCCAGGGTTGGGTTTCCAAATTGGCGGGTTGCGGCAAGCCGTGCTTCGCTGGCCTCCATGCCGGAGCGCTCATACTGTGCGGCGCGCAGGTCCATGTGGTGGCGCAGCTCTTCTTGCAGCTCGCGCTGAAGCCGGTTTGATCGAAAGCTGTTGCTGATGCGCTTGAACCAGCCCATAAAAACTACGCGAAGCTCAGCACGCGGCTTACCGCCTGGGTGAGCTCGTCCCAGCGTTTTTGTTCGGCAGCAAGCTGCCTCCGCCCGCCCGCGGTAAGCGAGTAATACCGTGCGCGACGATTGTTCTCGCTGGGGCGCCATTCCGCGGCAATCCAGCCCTCCTGCGCCATGCGGTGCAGTGCAGGGTAGAGCGAGCCCTCTTCCACTCGCAATATGTCGCCAGCGATCGACTGGATGTGGTTGGTGATGCCGTAGCCGTGCATCGCGCCGAGACTGGCCAGCGACTTCAAAACCAGCAGATCCAGAGTGCCCTGCAGCCGGTCATTCGGATGCTTGCCCATGGGATGCCCCCTAGCTGTCTATAGGACGGAGCGGTTTACGTTCTGTGAGCAGGGAAAATACAAGGTGGAGGGCCGGGGTGCTGCAGAGCGCGCGGCCAGAGGCGGTTACAATAACGGCAACTCTCACTGCGCAACCCATGTTCAGGACTCGATTTGCAAACGAGATTGTGGCGGAGTTTCTGCCGCCCGCCCGGCCCGGCCGGAAACAAAAGCTCATTATTCTTTGCGATGGCATGCCCTCAATCCCACGTAAGCAACCCCTCGTGACCTTTCTGGCCAGCAAGGGTTATTGGGTTTTGTATCCGCGTTATCGCGGCGCGTGGGAAAGCGGGGGCGAGTTTTTGGAGCGTCCGCCACAGGAGGACATCCTGGAACTGCTGGGCGAGCTGGGGAACGGGATAAGAGAAGCCGC
This sequence comes from Terriglobales bacterium, assembly GCA_037915955.1. Classification (GTDB taxonomy): domain Bacteria; phylum Acidobacteriota; class Terriglobia; order Terriglobales; family Acidobacteriaceae; genus Angelobacter. The sequence continues at coordinate 4,412 of JBAIYI010000035.1, read as the reverse complement.
CTTTGGACGCAAGTTTTTAGTGAAACCTGATGAGGTATTTGTGATCGGCGGAAGCTTTGGCGGAGCAACAGCGCTTCTTTGCTCGCTTGATCCACGCATCAAGCGCGTTCTGGCCAATTGTCCGGTGGTGGATTGGGCCATTCTGCGGAACGAGGAAAAGCTGGAGACCTCAAACCCGAGTTATGCGGCTTATATCCGTGAAGCTTTCGGCCAAGGCTACCGACTCCCCGACAGCAACTGGAACAGGCTGCGCCGCGGCAATTTCTTCAACCCTGCGAAGTATAAGAAGCAATTCGATCCCGCGAAGATCATGATGGTCCATGCCGAAGATGACCCGTTCATTCCGTACAAGGTGGTGGCGCGATTCGCGAACGAGACGGGGATCCGGCTCAAGACGGTTCGACGCGGCGGCCACTTGCGTACGGAAGACGTGGTTCGGAAATACTGGCCGCAGATCAAGAAATTCTTCGAGGCCAGTGAATGACCGCCTCCCATAGCACCACTTCAATCGAAGACAATCCCAGTGCCCTGGCAGACAACGGAACCAGTCACGCCAACCTGAGGACCTGGATCATGGTTCTCGCATTGACGGGAGCTGCGGCCCTTGTCGCTCTCATTCCCATGTTGCGCTTCGGCATTGCTTCCGGCCACGACTTTGAATTTCACCTGAATTCGTGGATGGAGGTCGCACTCCAGTGGAAACAAGGGATCTTCTATCCGCGATGGGCGGAGATGGCGAATTTTGGTTTCGGCGAGCCGCGCTTCATTTTTTATCCGCCGGCCTCATGGATGCTAGGGGGCGCGCTGGGAACTGTTCTGCCGTGGAAACTGGTTCCTGCAGCTTATTTGGGGCTGGTCCTCACGGCCGCAGGCTCCAGCATGTTCGCGCTGGCGCGGCGGTATCTTGCCTTCCGAGACGCCCTCTTCGCGGCTGTCTTTTACGCCGTCAATCCTTATCACCTGGTAATCGCTTACTGGCGCAGCGCCTTTGCTGAGTTGATGGCGGGAATCTGGATGCCGCTTCTACTCCTTACAGTTCTTGGGTTGCGAGAAGGTGACAGGAAATCGATCCTGCGTTTAGGTGCCGTAATCGCGCTGGTTTGGCTCACCAATCTGCCAGCGGCGGTAATGGCGACTTATTCATTGGCGCTCCTCGTCGGTACCCTGGCATACATCCGGCGCTCACCGAGACTCCTGCTCAGTGGCGCCGCAGCCTGCGCACTGGGCATGGCCGCTACTTCCTTTTATTTGGTTCCAGCGGCGTACGAGCGGCGCTGGGTGAACATTCAGCAGGCGCTCGACCCGATTGTGCGCCCGAGCAACAACTTTCTGTTCACGCTGATGAATGACGTGATGCACAACCGCTTCAACCGGTTGGTGTCGATTGTGGCGGTGCTGGAGATCGCAATCCTGATCTTTGCCGCATTTCTGGCCAGGAGGCAGGGCGAGCCCCAAGTCCATCTGCGGCGCCTCGCGGCAATATGGGGAATCGCCGCGAGCGCCCTCATGCTCCCGGTCACCTGGCTGCTATGGCAATACCTCCCTCAGTTCAGGTTTGTGCAGCTCCCCTGGCGTTGGCTTTTGTGCCTTAATGTTGCGGTGGCGCTTCTGCTCACCCTGTCTACCCGGCGATGGGCCATGCGAGCCCTGATTTATCTCATGCTGGTGCTGGCCGTGGGGGCGGTCTGGCGATGGGTGCAGCCGCCGTGGTGGGACAAGGCTGCAGACCTGAACAAGATGCTGGCAGATATCACCGAAGAGCGGGGGTACGAGAGCGTGTCAGAATATCTTCCCGTCGGCGCCAGCGTGGAGAACACGCCGGAAAATCCTTCCAGAGTCGAGGCGGAGGATCAGCCCACGAGCGTCGTGGTAGAACGCTGGGGAGCCGAACAGAAGAGCATGGAGGCGAATGCTGCGAATTCCACGCGACTGGTGCTCAGATTGTTCGCCTATCCTGCATGGCGGGCGGAAGTGAACGGTCGCTCGATCCAGTATGAAAGCGACGACGATATACGACAGGTGATGGTTCCAATACCAAAGGGAGAGAGCCGCATCCGCGTATTCTTCACACGAACGTGGGACCGAACACTGGGCGGCGTGATCACCGCGCTTTCCCTCGTTCTCGCGTGTGTTCTATGGATTACGAGCCGCTCACGAATGACCAGCCAGCCAGCTATTTCACCTGAAGCCTAGCGGCGGCGGCTTGCATTGCTTCTGCCAGGTCAGGGTGTTCCTGCAGAACTTCGCGCATGGAGTCCTGCCCAAGTTGCTTACCCCAACTCTCGCCTTCTGTGCGCATTTCATCGGTGATCTGCGGCAAGGCAGAAGCGATCTTCTGTCCCACGGGAGTTTGATAGAAGGTGATCAGCTGCTTGATCTCTTCATGGCTGAAATGTTTGTCGTAAACCACCACAGCCGCATCCACCAGATGCTCCACGTCAAGCTTTGCCTTAAATTTCGCGATAAAGAAATCTACCAACTGCTGGCGGTATTCCCCTGCAGGCAGTGAATTCTCAAGAATTGGCCGCATGGAAGTCATCATGCCTTCCATGCTGCTGACCATGAGCTTTTTTGTGCCGAGGAGGTCCAGCAATCTGCGGATGTCCTCTTTCTTCTGGTCTGCGGGCGTTTGTCCCGTCGCGGCCGGCTGGGACTGAGCCGACGCCCCGGCAGTCAGGGCCTGGGCAGGCAACATCAGCAGAAATGCGGAAATCAATCCGACAACAAGGGCAATCTTTCTCAAGCAATCCTCCCTGACAGAAGTGAGATTCTACTGCTGCTTTTGCAGCCACTCGGTCATATTTTTTTCCTGCATGTCCTTGAAACCGATACAGCTATCGATCCGTTCCACGCTCTGCTGCAAAGCGTTTTCCGCTCCGATTGCCCGGTGGTCGCTGAAGAAGCGCTTTACGTCATCGCGTTCCGCAGGTGTGCAGAAGCTGCCCAGGGCGGAAACCGCGCCGCGACCGCCAAAGCTCGACACTTTTTCTGCCAGGTCATTCCAGTGCGCCTTCAGGTAATTCCAGGTGGCAGCGCGCGAGCTGGGATTAGCGAGCAGCGCAGAGAAAACTGCGGGGTAGACCTGCTGCCGCAACTCTCCCTTGTCGACTCTTTGCAGTAGCTGCTGTGACAGCTCCGGTTGCGGAAAAGCGGCAAGAGCGAAAAGCAAATTGAAGTAGCGGTCAGCCGGTTCGGGCTGTTCCATAGCCGCCGAAAGCCGCTGATAGAGGTCAGCATCGCCGTGCGCCGCCGCCACCCCAAGAGCCGGATTCACCAGAGTGTTGTCCACAGACTTAGGATTAGAGAGATATAACCTGACGATCTCGCCGGCTGCGGCAATGGCTGCGGGATCGCCTGCTTGTCCCAGAATTGCCAGCAGGGTGGCGCGCAGGGCTTTCTGCTCGTCGGTATCACTGCTGCGTGGTTTCCAGCCGAGTTCCGCTGCCTGCGGCGCAAACTGCTCACGCACAAATTTCTGGAAGGCAGCTTTCTGCGCATCAGGTACAAGCGAGCTTTCGATGTACCCGAGATGCCCGCCCATGGATTCAAGAACCAGTCGTTCCGGCTCGCCGCGCAGCGCCTTCACAACATCAAGAAGAACTCCCACCGGGGTCTTGCCGGCGCGCACCATCGCCCACGTGTCTTCCACTAATTCAATGCGCTCGGGGACATTCAACTGCTTTTCGGCCACACTGGCGATCGTTGTCAGCAGACGAGCGTCTGCATATTGCACGCGGTAATATCCTGCCGCATTACTGTTCGCAATAAACCAATTCGGGCAGCTCTTTAGCGAGAATTCCTGATTTTCATGAGTAAGCAGTTCACATCGCGAATCTGAACTTGAGCTACTTTTGAGACAGACAGGAATGGTCCAGAGCTGATTGTGTTCTGAACCGGGACTTTGCGGCGAGATGAAAAAGCGCTGCTGGTTCAGCTTCAGGGGTAAATAATCGACGTGACACGCGCCGCTGACGCTCACAACCGGAACACCGGGCTGCAGCACAAATCCGGGCATGATTCTGTCCACGGGTTTACCGGAAACCTTTGCCATTGCGCTCCACAGATCTGCGGACCTGGCATTACCGTTCGCGTGCGTCTTCAGATATTCGTTTACGCCGCGACGAAAGACCTCCGGGCCAACGTAGGCTTCCAGCATGCGCAGAACGGCCGCGCCTTTTTCGTAGGTGATCCCGTCGAACATTTCCTTGATCTCGGGCGAGGTGCGGGGATTTCCGTGGATGGGCCGGGCGGTGGCGAGCGAATCTAGCGAGATGATCTGCTGCGCGCTGGCGGCGGCCTCGTTTTCCAAATGCCACTCCGGATGCCAGGCTTCAATCGGCTTGCTTGACATCCAACTGGCAAATCCTTCGTTGAGCCAGATATCGTCCCACCACGCGGCAGTCACAAGATCA
>JBAIYI010000646.1:0-7059 GCA_037915955.1 Terriglobales bacterium | reverse complement strand
CCAATAGGCGACATAGATCCTCCCAGGCCTGTAGATACGCAGGTCCCTTCAAGTTGTTATGCGGATCCTGGGAAGTTCAAGTCAGCCGGATCTGTTGGGCCAGATCGAATAGTTGAGTTTTCGGCTGCCTGAAGGAGCTTCTCTGATGGAAGCTACCTTCCCTGGCAATCAATTTCGAGAGAAGACGCGAGGAGAGTAGCTGGTTGTAAATTCCATGTCAAGAAAATTTTCGAAGCTTTGCAGGAATAGTCGAAGTCTTATGTCTCTTTGCGAATTGTCGATCTCCCACAATGCACATTGCAACAGGACGATACGGTGATCTGATGCGTACAAGATAAAAAGCTGGGGAGCACGGATTGGCTCGAAGGACAGAAGAGCCCAATCTTCGTGTTCCTCCACCGGCTCCCCGCACACATTGTAGTGTGAGCCAGTGAAACATGGACTGTAAATTCTTGCTGTGAATGCAAAGAGGCGCCGCGCGTGACTTAGTGCACGCGTGGGTACGGCAGTAAGAAATACACCTGCGAGGCAGGGCGAAACGTCGGCGCGCCGATTAGAAGTATGAAATCTCACGCTTGGATTTGCGTGAGCCAAAGAAGGAGTTCCGGCCAGGGCGACCCTCATCCGGGATCCGCATCCCACGAATGCCGCCCACCACTGAACCTGAACTCCTGAATCTGTCCTCTCACTTGCTTAGTGAAGACCCAGATTAGAAAAGATATAGGCCGCGAAAAATTCCGTCACACGCTGAATGTGACCAGAGGACACCACCGGTGCGCTGTCCTCAAGTACGATTCTGGTTTCGGCTCGCCCTTTGGATTGGCTGCGCTATGGAAGCGCCGGAAGCGTGGAGAGCAGTTCGTGCTCAACTTTCAGCTGGAATGCGTGAAAGCCCGGCAACGTTTGCAGGCGGAGACTGAGTTCCGGGCCTGCCGGAGCCTGTGCGGCAAGCTTATTGGGCGTCAGGACAGCGCGACGCAGGCGTGCGACTGTCGCGTCGTCAAATGAATGGCAGATCAGGATGGTGTGATCAGGCCACGTCTCAATAAAAACTGCGCCCTCACTGGTCTGAACCCGAATCGATTTCAGCGGGCAGTGACTCGCGGACAGGCAAGAATCTTTCGCGATACCGGGCTCCTCACTTATGACGAGACGTTTGCGCAGAGACTTCTGATACACCTGAGCGAAGCGCTCTGCTGACTCTGAGTCTTTCCAACGCGAGACATAGAGCAACGCTACGTCGGCGGTGGTGGGTGTCCCGGAAACGGCTTTCCGCTTTACCGCAACGTACGAACCGCCTTTCCAGCCGGGCGTGATCGTGAACATGTCATTCTCAGTGCCAAACTCCTGGGCCATCACGCGGACGTCAAGCTGGCCGATGGTGCCGGTATCGTAAGCTTCCCATGTCGGCGCGAGAATGGAAGAGACATCCGGGATACTGACGGGAGTCACTCGCTCGTCAGCGAGATAAGCTTTGGGCTCGAGGACCTGATGCGTGTCCACAGGCGGATGCTCGAACGCATCACCGAACGCCTTCTTCACACCACCGGCCTTGAGCAATTCCATTTCGAACATCAGGCCCTCACGGTATGGGAAGAAAGCGGAATCCTTGAAGAGCAATGGAGCGTCGCGGACCACGAGCGAAGTATCGTAACTGCTGGTCAGCCGATTCTTGATGTAGTCCATGGCGTAGTCTGTGTCTGCCAGGGTGCGGCCATAGGGCTTGAGCATGTAATCGAAATAAACAACCATTGCCTGGCCTTCGATTACGGCGCGGCGAGCCTCCTCGTCCGCGGAGGACTCTCCAGCCACGCGCATCTGCATGGCAGCAGCTTTCCTGCCTCGGCCGTGTTCCCAGGTAGCAAGATCGAAGTTCTGGTCCTGCAGCGCATGTGTCAGTTCGTGCGCCATGATAGGCCGTTGGTGCTCGAGACCGACCCAGTTCACCAGATTCATGGTCTTGGTGCGGAAATCGTAAAAACCGCCAAGGCTCGCACTGGGATCTTCGGCCAGGTACTTCTTAATGGTGAAATCAGGTGGCACGAAACCAAATTTCTTCAGCACCAGCTCTGAGCGGACGAGCCTGTCCGCCTCGGCGCTGCCGGAAAGAGCTTTGGCCCAATATTGTTTCACCTGTTCCTGCCCAAGTACCTGGTGCTTGATTGTGCTTTGCTTCAGGAATCCGGAATCATCGCTGGCGAACTGGGTGATGCTATCGAGTTCTGTGAGCAGTTCCCCGGCATCCTTTTCGCTAAGCCTCACTTCAAGCTTGCGATTGGAGCGCTTTTCGGCGGCCAGTTCGCTCAGACTCTTGCTCTGTTGCGTGCCATTGGAAGGAGCTGCGGCCTTCTCACCGCGAGCTTCACGGGCGTAATCGGCCAGCGATTTTTGCGGGGGCGGCTGGTTGCGGCTGCGCTGGAGCGGGCTGCGGCGCGGGGGTCTGCGATTGTTGCGCAAAGGATGAGACGATGAAAGCTACTGAAGCAAGAAGCGCAATTCCACAATTGCTGAAGACAGAGCGAGCCACGCGCATAAGACTGTCCTTATATTCCTGAAAATCAAGGCTATACAGAATGGAGTAACTATAAAACCGGTGTGTTCTGATTAATCTGGAAATCTTGTTGCTAAGGACTTACCTAGGTACTAGACGATGGTAATCGAGCAAAACACCAGACATACGCGATCTGAATCGCCGTGAACTCACGCAGCCCTGGTGCGCGGCCAGATGTGACCGTGGTGAGCACGCTGAGCCGACCTTCGCGAGAGCAGATGATTGCAACCCGAGGCCACGCTCGTGAGGATGAGTGCGCTCAGCATCAGACAAACAACATGGAATTGCCAGACATGAGGAAAGACAGGAGCGAGGGGCGGCCACACCGAATGCGCCAGATTTACGTTTTCAGCGGGATCAGCAAACAGCCACGCCGCACCCAAAGGGAGTACATGGAACGACCATGCTCCCAGCGCTGAGTGTGAAGGCAAAGCATCCATGGTGCTGACGTAGAGTGCCCCAGCAGCAAGCGGCGCGGTATGGATCAGCAGCGATGTGGGATCAAGCTGCCCGGGAAAGAGCCTGCCAACAAGCCACGCGGGGAAGCCCATCCCGGCAAAGAACACTAACCCAAAAGAAACTAACCGTGCAATACGGAGGAAAATACCCACTGCAACCGCGAACGACGCCCAGTAGCAGCACCAGAAAACCTGATCCAGGTTGTTGCGGTCTTTCAATATAAGGTCAGCGGCGAGGGACAGGAGGGTCACGCCCGCAAGTACCTGAGCGGCGGCTTGGCGCAAGGACCTCCGCATGGCACAATGATGGATGATTTGGCCGCAAATGCGCGGTGACCCGAATCACAAGCGTCTGTGCGGACATATCTGGCACTCGGCACCCACGCAGTATTTTGCATCTTAAGGACTTAGAGCAGCAGAGTTGTTTAGTTTTCTTCAACCCCCAAGCGCCCCCGAGTTTCAGTCCTGGCTGAATGTGATCACCAGCGTGCCCCTGATTGTGGCTGGAGCTCTTGGACTGCGACACGCATCGCACAACCGCGAAGAAACTTTTAGTGCGACCGGAATTCCGTTCCTGGTTTTTGCCTCTTCACTGATACTCGCGGGCATGGGCTCCATCTGGTATCACTGCTTTCCTTCACCGGCCAATCTGCTCTGGGACCGGTTGCCCATCGCGCTTTCGCTTGCATCACTGGCGTGCGCTTTTGCGAATGTTTATCCGGGTTCCCTGTGGGGAAGCAGGCTGCTCGGACCGGTTGTGGCCACGGCTCTGGCCTCCGTGATCTTCTGGAACTGGACACGTGTTCGCGGTCATGAGGACCTGGTTCCCTACGCGCTTGTGCAAGTTGCAGCCGCACTGTTCGTGGGCTATGTGAGCCTTATGCAATGGCCAGATGCGGGAGCGAGCAAGACTCTGCGATCAGCTCTCGCTTGGTATGCGGGCGCCCGCATTCTGGAGGGAGTGCAGGGAGCGCTCTATCAGAAGATCGGGTTTGATTATGCGCACCCGATCAAACACCTGCTCATATCAGTTGCGTGCTTCCTTATGGTCACTGCGCTGGCAAACTCGTTGCCATCGAGCGAAGCTGGGCTTGGAACATTGGAGACGGAATAACGTCTCCAGCCGAACTCAGTCAGTATCGAACCGCTGTTCTTTGAATGGGTCCCCATACATGTGATAGCCGTTCTGCTCCCAGAAGCCGGGGACATCATGTGCTGTGAACTCAAGGCCGCGTACCCACTTCACAGATTTCCAGGCATACAGATGCGGCACGATGAGGCGTAGCGGGAAGCCGTGATCGGCTGAGAGGGGCTGCCCGTCGTGATGCGTGGCGAAGAGCACGTCATCCCGGTCAAGATCCGCGAGCGGAATGTTCGCGGTATAGCCTTGCTCAGCATGCACCAAGACATATTTTGCTTCGGGCTTCAAGTGGACAAGTTTGAGCACGTCGCGGAAGGCAACGCCGTCCCAATCATTGTCGAAGCGGCTCCAGCGCGTAACGCAATGGAAGTCACTGCGGCTGTGAAAGCGCGGAAGTTTGCTGAATTCGTCCCAGCTAAGACGAATCGGGTTCTCGACCAAGCCCCAGATACGGAAGTCCCAGCGAGCGGGATCGAAGCGGGGAACCGATCCATAATGCAGAACCGGCCATTTCAGGGTGAGTGACTGGCCGGAGGGCAGGCGTCCGGCCTGCTTCATCTGCTGCTCCTTTTCCTTGCGCTCGTTGCCGGAAAATATGCCCAAGTCGTCCATGGCTCCTCAGATTGTATGAGATGAAGGGCAGGGGGAAAGGTTTCAAAGCATCGGGTGATGGGGCGATCGGGTGATCCGAAAAACCAATCCTATTGAACAAAACGGCACAGCGATGAAAACGCTGTGCCGGAGAAGTAAGTCGACGTATAAGTTAAGGTTTAGTGCGTCACGGCCGCGAACATGGGTGAATCAAGCAGGGCCTGGAAGCTCTTGTCGTCGGCCTTGAAGTGCACCACCAGTTTGCCGCCGTCGGAATCCACGACAGTGTCTTCGATCGCGGTCTTCTCGCTGGGGCTGGCATTCATCTTCTTAAAGAGCATGCCGGCCTTCAGGACTGAGGAAAGCGTGGCGGCGGTCATGCTATCGGAGGTCACCACGTTCAGGTTGAAGTCGATGCCGTGATCGAAATCCACGGTATAGTGCGAGCCGTTCAGCTTCTTCTGCAGCGTGTCATATTCTGCGAGATCAGAAGCCTGGCCCAGCGCAGACTTCAACATGGTCTGCGTGCCCTGCGCGTCAAGGACGCTCCACACGGTCCCCTGATCCACGGAAGTGATCATGTTGGTGATCTGAGAGTTGGCGTTGAGGCTCATGCTGCTGCCGTCACGGGCATCGAGTGCTGCCTTCACCGCTGACTGTTCGCCGAAGAGCAGGGTCCAGTTGTCCAGGAACGTCATGCTCATGCCGCCGGCCATGGGATACACCCACGAGCCGTTGATTTTTTCACCCTTGATCTTCTGCTTGGTCAGCTTGAGATTAATCGCCTTGCGCGGGAACGTTCCCTGGGCAATACCGATGATCTGAATCCCATGGTCCTTGCTGCGGAAGGAGGCCAGCGTGATCTGGTCCATGTCCTTGTCCGCGGTGACGCCGATGCTCTTGAGCGCGTCTTCAAACTGCTTCATGTTGGGCGGCATCAGCTTGGTTTTCATCTGCATGGCCGTATCTGAATTCTTCATCCGCCGGTAGTCCACGTTGATGATCTGCTGGACTTCCTGCGGGATAACCGAGCGGGCTGCCGTTGCCAAAGAGGCGGCAAAAGCCGGGGCGCCACTCAGAAAGAGTACAAAAGCAAACACACTGCTACGTTTCATGATGCCTCTATTGTAATCCTGTTTTGCTGCTGATTGAGATGCCCGGCAGCAGCAACTCGTGACCTGAAGGCGTTACTTTAAGGTATTCACCTCTGGAGTTCTCCTACCCTAGAACGCACTTCTTCCACGAATGTTGCGCTTTTAATGGATCCCAGATTGATTTCTACGTTGGAGAGGGCCCCCAGGGTGGCCGCCTTGGCCAGGGCCGAGGCGACGGTGAGGTCAGAGGCCATGTTGGGATTCGTGATCGGACCAAGGGTGGCGATGATGTCGCCCACTTCGCGGGCCTTGAGCGCTGTTTCCAGCGGGACCGTGGTTGCACCCTGGAGGGCTGTTTCGATCAGGGCATCGCCGTCATTCGAGGTCTTCGCAGCCTTGTACGCAGCGAGGACTTTCGTATAGCTTTCCGCGTCGGCATCAATGCCGGCTTTGAGTTCTTCCCGCAGTTGCGCCAGACGAGCCATGGCTTCACTTAGCTGCCGGTCATATTGTGTATAGGCTTTTTTCCCACGTGACATTCCAGCCACCATGCTTCCCAGAGCAGCGGCCATGGCCGCCGTAGCGGCGGAAGCGCTACCCCCGCCCGGCGTGGCGGTGGGAGCGGCGAGCTGTTCGATGAAGGGCTCGACGCCTGCCCGGAAACCTCCGACCGCCGTTTTGCCGCTCATGATACCGGCGAGACGGTTTTCCAGAATCAACGACGAATCGAAGTTTTCAACCTGCAGAAACCATTCCGCTGCCTGTTCAAGTGCTGCTTTAGGTATCAGGCCGACGATCTCACTGCTCAAGGGCATCACCCCGTAGCGCGCCGCTTCCCTTTTGACGAATTCGAACACACGGGCAATGGGCGTTTGCTCAAAGTCGGTGAGGTTCATGGAGACCTGAGCAAGACCGCGAACTTCAAACCCTGCGCCTTTCACATAACGTAGCCCGCCGTTGGAGAAGCGAATGGCCTTGGCAATCTTTTTCGCGATATCAACGTTGCTTGTGTTCAGGAAAACGTTGTAAGCGATAAGAGCCTTGCGGGCTCCGACTACGGTTGCGCCGGCCGAGGGGTGGCACCGCGGGTCGCCGAAGTCAGGCTTGCGCGCAGGATTTTTGGCGATGTCGTCGCGCAGCCCTTCGAACTGTCCGCGACGGATGTTTTCCAGGTTTGTCCGCTCCGGCGAAGTTGCAGCGGCTTCATAGAGATACACGGGAATC
>JBAIYI010000106.1:0-4619 GCA_037915955.1 Terriglobales bacterium | reverse complement strand
GGCCACACCAACAACCTCCGCATCGCCGTGGGTCCGCAAATTCGCTTCTAACGTTTGCTCCGGATCCAGCATCAAACCTCGTAACAGCAGATGAGCAGCCCTTCGGGGCTGCTTTTTTGCCGAGGCGTTCGCAGGATTCTGGCCTTGAAACAGGCAGAAAAGCACTCTTCACCGTTGCTCGCTGTGGCGATGGGCTACAGCCTGATCGTAGCTACCATATGGACTCCGCGAGCCACCCAGCGATGGCTCTTCTGGATCGACGTTGCTTTCTTCCTAACCGCCGCAATCTTACAGTCACGAAACAGCGGGTTTGAAGTCCGGAGATTCAGCGTCTCCATCGTCATTGCTGGGCTTGGCCTCATGGTCGCCGGGGGGATTCTCTACGTAGGCGACGTGCTGGGCACCGTCCACACGCTGTTTGGCCGGCGAGCCCCGTTCTGGCACGCCAGTATTTACCTGGTCTGGGCGATCATACAGCAATGGATTCAGCAATCATTCTTCTTTGTCCGGCTGGAGCAATTCCTCTCGCGCGGTTGGATGGCGAGTTTCGCCACGGCCTCGTTGTTTGGCCTGGCTCACCTTCCCAACCCGGTCTTGACGCCGGTTACATTTGTGGGCGGATTCGTTCTGAGTGAGCTTTTCCGCCGCTACCGTACCGTCGTGCCGCTCGGCATAGCTCACGGAGCTGTTGGACTCGCCCTTGCGCTCGCGGTCCCAGACGCCCTTAACCACCATATGCGGGTCGGGCTCGGGTACCTGATGTGGCACGGCTAAGCGCCAGTTTCCCGGCGTCATTCTCCCCCTGATCGCCTGATTCTGCGACAGCTAATGAACTTTTGAACATATTCAATTTTCTGCTTGACAGCGGCACCGTCGCCAGTTCATATTTGAACACGTTCATATCGGAGGCGTTCAATTGGTCGAGCCATTGGCTTCAAATCCCACTCCCAAAATCAAACTGCTCGGGTGGGGAGCAGTTCTTGGTTTCTCCTATGCCCTCGCTCTTCGTCTCCTGCCAGCATTGCATCTGGTGCATGAAGGCTATGTCATGACGCTTTCCTTTATCGGCCTCATGCCATTTGCAGTGGGATTTATCACGATCTTCATCATCGAAAAACGGCAGCGGCAATCCCTGCTGACGTGGGCTTGCGTACCCTGGATTCCAATGGCCGGCGCCCTGCTTGCCACACTCCTGGTGTACCTCGAAGGAGTGATTTGCATCGTCATGTTGGCCCCGCTCGCGTTGATTCTCTCCACAATTGGAGGCGTTGCCGGAGGAGTAACTGCACGTCAAATGGTGTTGCGGCGCTCCCGCAACTTGTCTCTTGCGTGCGTCATGGTCCTTCCTGTGCTTATCGGTCCATGGGAACCCTTCGCGATGGAACAGAGAGAACTTCGTTCCGTGGAAAACGTCATAGATATCCAGGCTCCAGCAGAAACCATCTGGCACAACATCGAACGCGTGCCCGCTATCCGGCGCGAAGAGCTCCCTGTGACCTGGACGCGCCGTATCGGTTTTCCCGATCCCATCGAAGCAACGCTTTCACATGAAGGAGTGGGCGGAGTACGCAACGCGTCTTTTCAGGGCGGAATCGTCTTTACAGAAACCGTGGATACATGGGAGCCTGCCCGGCGCCTCGGTTTCTCCATTCGCGCCGATGCAATTCCGCGCACCACGCTGGATGAGCACGTCACCATCGGCGGACCCTACTTCGATGTTCTTCACGGCGAGTACCGTCTGGAAAAACTGCCTGACGGCAACACTCGGCTGCACCTGAGAAGCCAGCAGCGGCTCTCCACCGACTTCAATTGGTATGCGCATCTCTGGACCGAAGCGGTCATGAGCGACCTTCAATATCGCATTCTGCGCGTGATCAAGAATCGTAGCGAGTTAAGACCATAGATCTGAGCAGGCTAAGCTAGCAAGAAGCTATACTTTACAAATTTTTACATCTCGTAACTCTTTAACTGCAAAGCTTGTAACCTGAATCACCCTATCTTGCTCCAATTTTTTGTTTGCGATTGATCCACCTTTAAGCTAGAGAAAGTAGTCACACACCTATCGGCGCTCGCCTCAAGATTGTAAGAGAGCGCTGAAGGGAAATCTTGCAGCCAGTCAGGCGCGTGAACGTGCGCGCTCTTACAACCTGAAGCGAACGCCCACGCGCATCCCGCCCCGCCGTACGCGCAAATTCGGGCCTCGCTGCACCTGCCTGCCGGCAGGACGGACCTGAATAGCCAATGACTGTATCTTCGAATCGGTTTGCGAAGCCTGCGCTCATTCGCGTGGCTTCCGGACAGTGGCCCACCATCGACAGCGGCTTCCACGCTTGCGAATTTCTCACCAACTCTGGTGTGACGACGACTCCTCTCCAGGTACAACCCAGGGAAATTATTTATCGGGAAGGCGATAAGGCGGACTCGGTTTATTTCATAGAGTTGGGTACCGTGAAATTAACGGTGGTCTCTTCTGAAGGCAAGGAAGCAACCATCGCACTGTTGGGCGCCGGAGAACTGTTGGGGGAGGCGTGCGTCTCCGGGAGGATTTCCCACCGCATCAGTACGGCGGAAGCACTTTCCCGCTGTGCCATACTCCGTATCTCTCGTTCCAGCATGAACCAGGTCATTCGCAAGGACCCAAGATTTCTGGACTACTTCGTTTCCTTCATCGTTTCCCGCAATCTAAGGATGCAGGAAGACCTGGTAGCCCAATTCTTCACCTCCAGCGAGAAGCGCCTCGCTCGCGTGCTGCTCATGCTCGCTGGCCTGAGTGAAGGCACCGCAGACGTTGAAGCCCGCGTGCAGCGCCTGAGCCATGAAGAGTTGGCTGAAATCGTAGGCACCACACGCTCTCGCATCAGCTTCTTCATGAACCGTTTCCGTAAGCATGGCCACGTCGCATACGCAGGCAACACCGGCGAGCTTGTGGTCCGGAAATCGCTGCGTGCGGTTGTGGTGCATGTACCTGCGTGTGAGCACTGCTCCACCGGAGCCAGTCTCCTGAACGATACGGAGGAATTGTCCATTCCAGGCGAGTCCGGCGATTGAGAGCGCGACCTTGCTCTGTCTCGGGGGGGCCGGATGCTCACGTCGCGTCTCTCGAGCACTCTTGCGCTCTTCGGACAGACGACTCGAGAAAACGCGCTTCGAATTCTTGATCCACTGAGCAGTTTTGAACAGACAACATCTCTCTTCCTGCACAGAATGATTTCCAACATGCGGTCAGCTGTAAATGCCGGCCGCCACGCGAGAATAGCGGAACTCGCGTCCCCCGCCCTGTATAGAGAAGGAAGTGATTGCGGCGTTTGATTGTTAAAGCGTCCGCTCCGTCCATCAGCTCGATCAGTAGTGCTTCCGGAACAGCAAATGCCAGAGGACTCGTGTGCGCACGCAGCCACGGGCCAAGGGTTGTCTTAACCGAGACTGCTTCCCAGCCGGTGAGGGTTCTGGGCCAGTCCCTTTGTCGCTTCGCGCAGCCACGCCATGTCTGCCGGAGTCTTGCTTAAAGGAGCAACACGCTAATGAGTATCTTCTATCTACCGAAAGATGCATCCAGGGCACGTCTTCGTGATGCGGAGAACGCGCGCAAAAACCGGGCAGAAATTCTTGCCGCATATTCTCAGGGCAAAGTCAGCCGCCGTGAACTGATCAAGTGGGGTCTGTTCACCAGCGCTGGTGTATTGGCCCCCATTGGCGGCCTCAATCCGTTTGTTCCTGCCAGCGGCGGCCAGGTGATTTCGGCGGCAGGCGGTGGGATCGTGGCTTCGCAGTTCGGCACGGTCACAGGGTTGGCGCCGAGTCCGCTGTTCGGAGTGACCAAGTTCAGCACTCCTATGCCGCGCTTCGATGTCCTGGCCAGAAATCCGGTCTCCAGCCTTACTCCGGCCCCAACGGCGCAGGCCAACACCACCCTGCAAGCGGTTGATCCGGCTCTGGGCGGTGGACAAGGCCCCATTGAAGGTCGTCCGCCGGGAGCCATCTGGGCGCACCAATTGTTCAGCCAGTTGCCCCCGCAGATCGCCATTGAAGCTTCACAGGCGCAGGCCCAGGCAAATACCACCTACAATCCGCAGGTACCATCAAGCCTGAACTCAGGAATCAATCCGGCCACGTCCATTCCTCTGAAGTTCCATCCCGGATTCCCAACGCAGGCCCCCAACTCTGTGTGGACTTTTAACGGCACCATTCCTCCCAAGCTGGCCATGGCGCGTTACGGCGAACCGGTGCTTTTCCGCCACCACAACCGCCTGCCTGCCGACGTGCGCCAGAACAACGGGTTTGGCCGCCATACCATTTCCACCCACGAGCACAACGGCCATCACGGTGCGGAAAATGACGGCTTCACCGGAGCCTATTTCTTCCCCGGTCAGTTCTATGACTATCACTGGCCGATCCAGCTGGCCGGCCGCAACAGCATCAACGTCAACGCCACTGACCCACGCGCCGGCGGTCCCACCGACGCTGGCGGAATCAACAAGATCCCGGGCGACTGGCACGAGACCATGTCGACGCACTGGTTCCATGACCACATGTTCAGCTTCACTTCGCAGAACGTGTACAAGGGCAACGCTGCGATGTACAACATCTACAGCGCGCTCGATCGTGGCAACGAGTCGATC
>JBAIYI010000275.1:0-4517 GCA_037915955.1 Terriglobales bacterium | reverse complement strand
CAGATACATTGGGGCGAACGCGACCAACTTGCCATCGGCGGTGTAAAAAGCCAGGGTCGAAATATCGCGTCCGGCGCCATAGGCGTTCCACCAGGACTCGAGCCATTCTGGCGTGGAGAAAATTGTGGCCGAGGTGTCACAAGCCAGCAGACCATTCCAGTCCGGCCGAAGTCTCTGTAGCTCTTCCCAACTGCGGTATTCGCGGACCTTGAGGATAGGCCTGGCGTGGAGGTCCCTTATTACCTCTGCCTCGATTTGGGTTTCGACTGCAGACATGAATTCCCATCAGCCCGGAGTGCAAGCGCAGGGCCAAGTGGGCGGAGGCAGCTGGTACGTTAATTTATTGAAACTTAATGGCTTATGTTTTGATTTGTGAGTTATAAAGTTTAGGGAGTCGGAAGCACCTGCTGTCACTCTGCAACGTTTTGCACACTTAAGTGACAGAAGGAAAAAGGTTTACACATTTTTCTCTTGCACCAAGCATGGGCATTGGCCTATAGTGCAGGAATTGATTGTACTAATGACAGATTATCTGTCGGCCAAGTGGACGATCATTTTGGAGCTTCGGTCAGATAAAAACCCCAGGCGCTAAGTTGGGCCTTGGCCGAAGAAAGCCAAATGTATCGACGGAATCGGACACATTGGAAGGGGTGAAGTGAAAACTGAAACTCTGCGGCCGGAAAGAACTCGCGCCGGCTGGGGTTAATCCCTGCATCATGGGATCGACCTTCCAAAGCGGGGAGCGCAACATGCCACCTAAGACTCGCGATGGTGTGTGTGCGAACTTCAATTCCATCCATTTTGCTGCGAACAAGAGGCAGCACCTGCGTTTGTTTCAGGTGAAAACCCCTTGGATGCAAGCGCCCCAGTGTAATTGTCAAACGATTGATGTTGTCGGGCCCGGACACAGCCAAAGTCACGACTGGAAGTGATGCATATCACCGAGATGTTGCAATCACTTTCGTATCATAAACGGCTATAGACCTTAGACCATCGCGGAAAGCGTGCCGAGTAGCCAAATCATTGCGCCGCGGAGACAGGGTTCCGGAGAAGGATTGATGCTCGAGATGGGGAATCACGGGGACGCCGGGGCAGCGCACTGTCCGGTGTGTCATCTGTCGCTCGATTCGGAATTGCATAAGACCGAATGTGCTTCAGAAGCCGTGGATGAAATTATGGAAGTGCATCCGCCGGAGCGCGCGAAGCGACCGCGCAGCGCAACCGAGGGCGGACCACAGCCCGGCTTTTTCCCGCTGGTATCGGCAGCGCATGAGTTTAAGACGCCCCTTGTGGTAATGCTTGGCTACACTGACCTGCTGCGGAGCGGTCATCTCGGGGCCATTAACGACCGCCAGAAGCAGGTGCTGACCGAAATTCAGGAGAGCGCTGAAAGATTACAGAAGCTGATCCAGGACCTGCTTTTGCTCAATGAGTTGCAGGCGGGCAAGGCCGCCAGGCCGAACGGCGAACGCGCGGAATTCGAGCCTGCAGATGTGAACACCGAATTGCAGGACATCTTCAAGTATTGGGCACCGGCAGCCAAACAGAAATTGATTCGCTATGAATACGAGCCGGGCAAGCGGCCGCCACGAGTCGCCATGGAGCCGTTGAAGCTCCAACACCTGGTTTCCAACCTCATTGAAAATGCTCTCAAGTACACGCCATCGGGCGGCAGGGTTAGAGTGCAGGTGAGGCCCTGCTTCTGGGAGCGGCGTAAAGCACAGTCAGAATTCCTGTTCAACATGGAGAGGAAGCAGGACCGCAGGATTGAGAATGCGGTCCGCATTGACGTGAGCGATACCGGGCCGGGTATTGCTCCCGAACATCACGAAAACATTTTTACAGATTTCTTCCAGGTTCCGGGATCTTCCGCACGCGGCACTGGTCTGGGGCTGGCCATAGCACGACGGCTGGTGGAGGCGTACGGCGGATTAATCTGGGTAGAAAGCAAACTGGGCAAAGGCAGCCTATTCACGCTGCTCTTGTCCCAGGCCAGGTAGGAGAAGGGGACGTAATAATGAGCGCGCCAAATATTTTGCTTGTCGACGATGAGCCAAGCATACTTCGTTACACCAAAACACTGCTCGAGATTGAAAATTATCACGTGGAGACGGCCAGCAGCGGAGAAGAAGCGCTGCAGCGGATCAACAACGGACCAGCTCCAAACCTGATTCTGCTCGACCTGGTGCTGCCGGGTATTGACGGGCTGCAGACGCTCGAGAACTGCAAGAAAATCCGTCCGGAGCAGAAAGTACTGATGATGTCCTGCCTGAATGACACCAGCAAGGTGGTGCAGGCCATCAAACTGGGTGCGTCCGATTACCTGACCAAGCCGTTCCAGGCCCCGCAGCTTCAGGGCGCCGTGAAACGCGCGCTGGAGACGCAGCCTTCCCAGGCCTCGAAGCAAGCCGCGAACTATACCGTGAAAGGAACGGAGGTTGTCGAGAACCTTGACGACGATCTCTTCTTCCTCGCCGCCAGCCCGGTGATGAAGCAGCTGCGGGCGCAGGTGGCGCTGATCGCCAAGGTTGACGTTCCGGTGCTCCTGCTGGGTGAGAGCGGCGTGGGAAAAGAGATCCTGGCGCGGCTGATCCACAAGATGTCCATCCGCGCGCACCGGCCGATGTTGAAGGTGAACTGCGCGGCGTTGCCCGCAGATCTTCTCGAAAGCGAACTGTTCGGTTACGAAGCCGGAGCATTTACAGGCGCCAACAAGCCGAAGCCGGGCAAGTTCGAACTGGCACACAAGGGCACAATCCTGCTGGATGAAATTGGCGAGATGAGCGCCGCGCTCCAGGCCAAGCTGCTGCACGTGCTTCAGGACGGCACGTTCTGCCGCCTGGGTGGCCGGGCCAATCTGACTGCGGATGCCAGAATCCTGGCGGCGACGAACATTGACGTGCAGAAGGCGATCGCTGAGCGCCGGCTGCGTGAAGATCTTTATTACCGGCTGAATGCGTTCACCATGACGATTCCGCCGTTGCGTGAGCGTCGCGAAGAAATTCCTTTGCTGCTCACGTATTTCATGAACAACATGGCGCAAAAATTCGGCAAGAATCCGCTGGCCATCTCTGACCGGCTGGTGAAGGAATGCCTGCGTTACCACTGGCCCGGCAACCTGCGCGAGCTCGGCAATTTTGTGAAGCGCTACCTGGTGCTGGAGAATGAAGAACTTGTGCTCCACGAACTCCAGACCCGTGGGCGTGATGGAGCAGAAGAAGAGAACGGCAACGGTTCTTCTGCCCGCGGCGGCCTGAAGGCCCTGGTGCGCAGTTTGAAAGACGATGCCGAGGCCAAGGAAATCCAGCGCGCGCTGGAAAACGCGAACTGGAACCGCAAGGTGGCTGCAGCACAGCTCAATATCAGCTACAAGGCGCTGCTGTACAAGATCAAGCAGCACGGCTTATCGCCGTCGCAGGAGCGGCACTTCAGCCTGCGGGCAATGAACTAACTCGAAGGATCGGGCGCGGCGGAGCAGCTGAATAGAAAGCATCACTGTTCCGCCGCTTGTTTCTTGAAAAGTAAAAAGGTAAAGAGGGGTCATGGCGACATATCTGGTAACGGGAGTGGCCGGTTTCATTGGTTCGGCGATTGCGCGAGCGTTGATTGAGCGCGGTGACAGCGTTCGCGGGTTGGACAACTTCGCGACGGGCAAACGAGAGAATATCGCTGAGTTGGGCGGCAAGCTGGATTTCCGGGAGTGCACGCTGCTCGATCCTGACGCTCTGGCGGAGCGCTGCCAGGGAGTGGATTACATATTCCACGAAGCCGCGCTGCCATCCGTGCCGAAATCAGTGGCGGAGCCGAAGCTGACGAATGCAGTGAACGTGGAAGGCACCCTGAACCTGCTGATCGCGGCGCGCGATGCCGGCGTGAAGCGGGTGGTGTATGCCGCTTCGTCTTCCGCTTATGGTGACAGTGAGGTCCTGCCAAAACATGAAGGCATGATTCCGAAGCCGATTTCACCTTATGCAGTGCAGAAGCTGACTGGCGAGTACTACATGCAGACGTTCTCAGCGGTCTACGGACTGGAGACGGTAAGCCTGCGTTACTTCAACATTTTTGGCCCGCGCCAGGATGCGAATTCGCAATATTCGGCCGTGCTGGCAAAGTTCATCACCCAGATGCTCCAGGGCGAAACGCCAAGCATTTTTGGCGATGGCGAACAGAGCCGAGACTTCACCTACATCGATAACGCTGTACGGGCGAACCTGCTGGCGTGTGGCGCACCGAAAGAAGAGGTCTGCGGCAAGGTATTTAACGTCGCCACGGGGACGCGGTTCTCGCTTAACCAGACGTACGAGATGCTGCAGGAGATCACGGGCTATTCAGGGCGGGCCAAGTATGCGCCGGCGCGCCTGGGCGACGTGAAGCACTCTCTCGCGGACATCACGCTGGCGCAGAAGCACCTGAAGTATGCGCCGGCAGTAAGCTTCCACGAAGGTCTGCGCCGCACAGTGGCGTGGTACAGGGAAGTGGCGGACCGGCAGCAGGTCTCAGCGGCAGCTGGACGATAG
>JBAIYI010000077.1:0-7028 GCA_037915955.1 Terriglobales bacterium | reverse complement strand
TGAGGCGCAGCGCATGAAGCTGGCCAAAGAGCTTTCCAAGCGCCAGACCGGACGCACCATTTACCTGCTCGACGAGCCGACGACTGGATTGCACTTTGAGGATGTCAGCAAGCTGCTGGAAGTGATCCATCGGCTGACGGATTTAGGGAACTCGGTGATCATTATTGAGCACAATCTCGACGTAATCAGGAATGCAGACTGGATTATTGACCTTGGTCCTGAGGGCGGCGAGGACGGCGGAAAGCTGGTGGCGCAGGGCACTCCGGACCAGGTTTCTAAAATCAAGAAGTCATTCACCGGCCAGGCTCTGGCTGAATATTTGAGAGTCCGCAAATAGAAGAAATTAAAGGAAAACAGGTGGCTTTGTTCGGAATTCGGAAAAAATTTTGTAAGAAGTTTGACTTTCTCATTATGAGCTTAAAGTGTCTTCAACCTTCTCCTTATACCTGGGCACAAATAAGGGGTGGCACACTTTGGCTTCCAACGCTACGCCACCCCTTTAACTTTCTCCTTAAAAACTTGACTGATACATTGGAGCTGACGCTCGCCTGCCAGAGATTTGCTTGGACCCGCTAAATCCAAATCCGCCTGAGATGCATGACGTGGCGCCGGCCCGGCCGAGCGGCGATGAACCTCGAGTTCCTGAAGCCCTCGGTTTTGATCCGCTGACGGCCACATTCCTCGGCAACACTGCTCCTGTGGCCATAGAGGCTCGCAAAAAACTGAGCGACGGCGAGAGCTTGATTGATCTGCTCGACGTTGCCCTGGTCATAGGCGCGGCATTCTTCGCTATTCTCTTCACCAACACGGTAGCCGCGGCGATTTACTACATTGCGCATCGTCCACGGCCTTTTGTCAGTTCTGAGCTGATGCAGAACGCACTCTTCCTGGTACCCGCTCAGGTGGCCGGCTATCTCCTCGCGGTTGGTTTCATGACGGCGCTCGTCTGGGTCAGACATAAACAGGCGCTGCTGGAGGCTGTGAAGTGGAATCCGCCTCCGAGAGACGAGGTGATGAAATGGCTGGGGCTGGGCGCGGCGCTCGGCATGTTCTCGCTTCTCTCCTCAACGTTCTTGCAGCGCTGGATACCGAAGACGCTGCCGATTGATGAACTGTTCCGCACCACCTCAGCCGCATACATGCTGAGCGCGTTCGGAATCCTGGTGGCCCCGTTCGTGGAAGAGCTCTTTTTCCGCGGCTTCCTGTTCCCTGCCCTGGCAAGAGTTACCGGCGTTACAACTTCCGTGATTTTGACCGCGCTGAGCTTCGCACTGCTCCATTCAGAGCAGTTGGCCAAAGCATGGGCGCCACTCATGGTGCTGTTTGTGATCGGTACAGCGCTTACGCTGGTGCGGGCGCGAACGCAGTCGGTCGCACGCTGTGTTCTGGTCCACGTGGGATACAACAGCATGCTTTTTGCCACCATGTTTATCGTCACGCGCGGCTTCACGCATCTGGAACGCATGTGAAGGAAGGAATGCAGGATTTTGGATAACCGCTCCCGCAACGCGCTACTTGATCTGATCGCCACAGAATCTTTCCGCCTGGGCGACTTCACTCTCTCCTCCGGCCTCAAGAGTGACTACTACATTGATTGCCGCACCACCACGCTTCATGCTCAAGGCTCGGAGCTCACCGGCCGAGTCTTCTTCGATCTCATTCGCGCTCAAGCCTGGTCGCCTGAGGCCATTGGCGGTTTAACGATGGGCGCCGATCCGATTGTGACCGCGGTTTCCATTATCAGTACGCAGCAGGGCTCGCCGATTCACGGCTTCCTGGTGCGCAAATCAGAGAAAGCCCACGGTATGGGCCGTCGCATCGAAGGCTTCGCCAAAAAAGGCGCGCAAGTGGTGATCGTGGACGACGTGTGCACCACCGGCTCCTCGACTATCCAGGCCATAGAAGCCGCGCGTGAGTTCGGCTTCAACATTGTGGGCGTGGCCTGCCTGGTGGAACGCGAGGAAGCCGGCGGACGCACCGCGGTGGCGCAGGCTGCTGCTCCGGCGCCGTTTGTTCCCATTTTCACTTCGAGCCAGGTAAAAGCAGCGCATCTGCGGCTCAAGAATCCGTCCCAGCCGCAGACATTCGCGTATGCGGGAAATTGTGAAGTTTGCGGCCGGCCGGCGGTGACCAATTCGCCGGGACTGCGATGCGCAGCTCATCAGCCATGACCCTGAAGGTAGAATCAAATCAATGATCAAGACACTCGAATGGACGCCAGAGGGCGTCCGCTTTATTGACCAGACAAAGCTTCCCACCGAGGAAGTTTACGTGACCTGCCGGACGTATGAAGAAGTAGCCTCCGCGATACGCGACATGATTGTGCGCGGCGCGCCCGCTCTGGGAGTGGCAGCGGCCATGGGAGTGGCGCTAGGGGTGCAGAAATCCGGGGCAAAGGATCTCGCCGCATTGAGCGCAGATTTTGATCGCATCAGCAAGACGATTGCTGAAACTCGCCCCACCGCGGTGAATCTCTTCTGGGGGATTCGCCGCATGAAAGACAAGCTTGAATCAGTGTCCGGTCAGAGTCTCCCCAACATCAAAGATGCTTTGATCACTGAAGCGCAGAAGATGCACGCCGAAGACATTGCTGCGAACGAAGCCATGGGCCGCCATGGCGCCGTTCTGCTGCCCAGCTCCGGCGGGGTGCTCACGCACTGCAACGCCGGCGCTCTGGCGACTTGTGGCTATGGCACTGCGCTGGGTGTGATTCGCGCCGCAGTGGAATCCGGCAAGAAACTGCACGTCTTCGCCGACGAAACCCGCCCCTTCCTGCAAGGCTCGCGCCTGACCGCGTGGGAGCTGATGAAAGATGGCATTCCGACTACCGTCATTGCTGACAACATGGCGGGCGTGATGATGAAGCAGAAGAAAGTGGGAGCGGTGATCGTCGGCGCTGATCGAATCGCCGCAAACGGTGACGTCGCCAACAAGATTGGAACTTACTCCGTTGCCGTGCTCGCCAAGGAACACGGGATTCCGTTTTACGTTGCGGCGCCGTGGTCCACCGTGGACATGAACACGCCCGATGGAGACCGCATCCCGATTGAGCAGCGCTCGGCGAAGGAGGTCACCCACCATGCAGGGAAGCAGGTCGCGCCGGATGGAGTGCGGGTGGAGAATCCGGCATTTGACGTCACGCCGAATCGTTATGTCGCGGCGATTATCACGGAGCGAGGGATTGCCAGAGCGCCATATGCGGAATCGCTGATCGAACTCGCTTCAACGGCGATGGCTGCGCGCTGACTTGATGTACTGCGCCTCCCCGCTCGATCAACATAGGCTGTAATACATGATTAGCCGCCGTAATCTGCATCTGTTTGGCTCTTTGCGGTAGATCATCTAGTGGAGTACACTGCTCGCTATGCCAAGAAAGGGTGCCCAACCGTTGCAGGGGGAAGTCCTTCAGGGAACGCTTGACCTGCTCATCCTGCAGACGCTTTTGCTCGGTCCAGCGCACGGCCATACCGTTGCTTACGCGATTGAGCGCCGGTCGGACGACGTCCTTCAGGTGGAACACGGATCGCTATATCCTGCACTGCATCGACTCGAAGATCGCGGCTGGATCGCTTCTTTCTGGGGCACATCAGAAAACAACCGTAAGGCACGCTATTACCGGCTGACGCCAAAGGGACGCAAGCAACTCGCCGAACAAACCAGCAGGTGGGAGCAACTGGTAAATGCGGTCAACCGTGTGCTCCGGCCGGTGAAGGAGTAGATATGAGCTGGAAGAGATTTTTTCAGCGTCGACGGACGGATGAAATCCTCAACCAGGAACTCGATCAGCATCTTCAGCTGGAGATCGACGAAAATCTGTCGCGCGGCATGTCTCGAGAGGATGCCGAGTTTGCCGCCCAGCGCAAGCTAGGCAACAGCACCCACATACGGGAAGAAGTTTATCGCTTCAACAGCCTGCATTTTTTGGAAACCATCTGGCAGGACCTGAGGATCGGAGCGCGCCTGCTGCGCAAGTCGCCGACTTTCACCATTGTTGCGGTGCTTACACTCGCAATCGGGATCGGCGCCAATGCCGCCATGTTCAGCATTGCAGACTGGCTGTTGTTTCAGCAGCTTCCCATTCGCGACCCAAAGTCACTCGTCTATCTGGGCTTTGCCCAGGGCCCGAATCAGCGCGATCCCAATTTTTCTTATCCCGAGTTTCAGGAGCTGAAGCGTCAGTCCGGCGAGCTGTTTGCGGATATGTCAGCCTTCGCCTTTGGAGGTTCCGGCGATCAGAGCGGTCCAGACGGCCTTACTTTTAACGGCAGAACCGAGCGTGCTCAGACCATCTTCGTCGCCGGCAACTTCTTCTCCATGCTCGGGCTGCAACCATACATCGGACGGCTGTTTGCTCCTCAGGAAGGAACCGCGCCTATGGCTGATCCGGTCATAGTGCTCTCCCACGAGTACTGGCAATCGCGATTCCACGGCGACGTCTCGATTATCGGAAAACCGGCCGCCATTAACGGCCACCCAGTCACGATTGTGGGCGTGGCTCCCAAAGATTTCGTTGGGCTCACTCCTGCAATCCACATTCAGGTTTTCATGCCTCTCGGGATGATTCCTGTGGGTCCCGGTGTTTCCCATGACTTCATGACCGCCGGGGATCGCCGTCCCCTGGTGATCGTGGCACGTCCTGCGGCGGCATTCCACAACCGGCAATCGCATCCGCACCTGACCTTGATCGGGAACAGTTTGTTGAAACAATATCCGCGTCCGGAGGAGAAGATCATCGAACTGCGGGCCATTCCACTCCGGCCCCCCGCATTGGTCAGCGGGGCGGGCGTTAATCCGCTTCCACTGTTCGCCGGGCTGGTACTTGGGTTGGGTATTCTCGTCCTGCTGCTTGCGTGCCTGAACGTGAGCAATCTGCTTCTGGTTCGTTCAACCACACGCCGCGGAGAGATGGCGATGCGCTCTGCCCTGGGAGCGCCGTCGGGCCGTCTTTTTCGCCAGATGCTCACGGAAAGTTTGCTGCTTGCCGGGCTCGCCTGCGCTACGGGCATTGCTCTGGGGCTTCTCGCCACTCGGGCGCTCGCCAGAATCACCGCTCCCACCGAACTCGCAATCCGTTTCGATCTGGTCTTTGACTGGCGCGTCTACGTCTATCTCTTCGGGGTCGCCACGCTTACCGGGATTATTGTCGGGATCGTTCCAGCCTTGCGCCTGGGGCGCGCAAACCTCGCTGGTTTGCTTCATGACACCGCGCGGGGCACAACCGGATCTCGCCAGCGACTACGCAATTCTCTGGTTGTCATTCAGGTAGCGGGTTCGCTCACGCTTTTGATCGTTGCCGGACTTTTTGTCCGGAGCCTTCAGAAAGTCAGGAATGTTGATCTTGGTTTCGATCCGCGCAATGTTCTCAACGTCACGCTCGACCCCAACCAGATCGGAATGTCAAAGGCGGACGGCGAGCGATTCTATGCCCAGCTTCTATCGCAGGTGCGAGCGCTGCCGGGCATTCAGTCCGCCAGTCTGGCCGTGATGGTTCCCATGGGTGACACCGAGTTCGGCGGCCGGATTGACATTCCTGGGCTGGACACCCCCAAAGGACAGCCTCATCCCAGCGCGAATTTCAACACGGTGAGCACGGATTACTTTCGCACGATGGGAATGCGCATTCTGAGTGGCCGCGACATCGCCGCCAGTGACTCGGCAACGAGCGGCCATATCGCGGTGATCAATGAGGCCATGGCACATAAGTATTGGCCCGCTGCTGACCCGATCGGGCACGAGTTCTCCGTTCCAGAAGATCCGAAGCATCCCATTCACATCGTCGGCGTGGTCCGGGACAGCCACATGATTGATGCTTACAGCCCCATCGATCCAATGTACTTTGCTCCGCTGGCTCAACGTTATCTGCCCACCCTGACCTTGCAAGTGAAAAGTTCGCGCCCGCCGGCTGAACTGGCAAAGCAGATTGCAGGTTATGTGGAAGGACTTGCTCCCGCGATGCCAGTGTATGGTGTGCGAACCATGACTCAGGCTCTTGATAGCCTGAACGGTCTTTTCATGTTTCGCGTCGGTGCAGCGCTTACCGGCGCTCTGGGATCGTTGGGATTGATTCTGGCCATCATCGGCGTTTACGGAGTCATGTCGTACTCCATAGGCCAGCGGACAAATGAGATTGGAGTTCGCATCGCGTTGGGTGCACGGAAATATCAAATATTGTCGTTGCTTTCCCGTCAGGGGATCGTAGTGATTGGAAGCGGGTTAATCCTGGGAATACTGATCACACTCGCTGCCAGCAAGGTGGTCCAGGAATTCCTGATAGACGTCAGCCCAACAGACGCCCTCACTTACGCGGGATTGTCTGCAATCCTCGGCTTGGCTGCTTTCGTGGCCATTTATGTTCCCGCGAGCCGCGCCGCGCGCATCGATCCCGTGACCGCGTTGCGTCGAGAATGACTAACAGCCAAGGCTGACCGCTACGCTGCTTTCTGCACGCTTACCGGAGTCGAGTCTGTTTCGTAGCCTTCGTCCTTCAGCGTTGTCAGCGCAGCCTGCCTCAGGTCAGATTCCTCAGCATTTCTGGCAAGATCGCAATGGCGCCGGATCACCTCTTCACCGCTCTGGATCCGCACCAGCCACTTCGATTTCTGGTTGTCCCACGAGACTTCTACGCGATCAGCACGCATCACTTTCCTCCAGCACGCCATTCTCCGCCCGTCCCGGCTAAGAAGGCATGGTCTTCAAATTCGGGCTAATGATTAGACGCGCTTCCGTGGCCTTCTGCACCTGTTCCGGAGTTAATCCGGGCGCAATTTCTTCCAGCACCAGGCCCTGCTGCGTCACCCGGATATAGGCCATTTCGGTCACAATCGTGTCCACCACCTTCATTCCGGTCAGCGGAAGCGTACATTTTTTCAGGATCTTGGGGGCGCCTTCTTTTGTGGTGTGCTCCATGGCGATCACCGTTCTACGTGCGCCGGCCACCAGATCCATGGCACCGCCCATCCCTTTCACCACTTTGCCGGGAATCATCCAGTTGGCCAGGTTGCCTTGTTCGTCCACTTCCATGGCGCCCA
>JBAIYI010000499.1:0-1857 GCA_037915955.1 Terriglobales bacterium | reverse complement strand
GGAAGCTTTGTGTTTGCTCCGGGAAACGTCGACAGGTTCGTCCATATGAGCGAGACATTCGGCGACAACGCGCAGCCGGAGCAGCTGGTGAAGGCGCTGGGATAGAGCAAGCGACGAGTCTAGCTCGGCGCTGTGACTCGGGTCACACTTCGTCACGAACAAAATTTCCTGCGTTGAAGGCTGCTCCTGCGGGACTAGAATGAGGGACAGCGAAGGCTTCGAAATCGCACTCATTCATACCAGGATTTGACCATGACAAAAGAAGAAATCCTCAAGAAGCACAAGCAGTATCTCTTCCCTTCCGTCACCACCTACTACAGCGAACCGCTCGTCACCGACCATGCCAGTATGCAATATCTCTGGGACGCGGACGGTAACAAGTATCTGGATTTCTTCGGGGGCATTGTCACAATCTCGGTGGGGCACTGTAACCCGCGCGTGGCGGATAAGGTGAAGGCACAGGTTGACCGGCTGCAACACGCCTCAACCGTATTTCCCAATGAGGCGATTGTCGCGCTGGCGGAGAAACTGGCGCAGATCACTCCCGGTGAAATCAGCCAGAGTTACCTGACCAACAGCGGCACAGAAGCCAATGAAACCGCGGTGCAACTGGCACGCGTTTTCACCGGCAATTACGAAGTGGTGGCGCTGCGGCATGGATACAGCGGACGCTCGCAGACGGCGCAATCGCTGACCGGACATGGAACATGGCGCAAATCCATGGCGGTCCCGACCGCAGGCATCGTTCATGCGATCAATCCTTATTGCTATCGCTGCCCGCTGGGCAAGACCTATCCAAGCTGCGAAGTCGCGTGCGCGAAGGACGTGGAAGCGGTGATCCAGACCACCACGTCAGGGCAGATCGCGGCATTTCTGGCGGAGCCGATTCAGGGCGTAGGCGGATTCATCACGCCGCCGCCGGAGTACTTCAAGATCGTTTTCAAGATCGTGAAGAACTACGGCGGATTGTTCATCGCAGACGAGGTGCAGACCGCGTGGGGACGCACCGGCAAGCGCTGGTTCGGAATCGAGCAATGGGAAGTAACGCCGGATATTATTACTTCGGCAAAAGGGCTGGGCAATGGCGCGCCTGTAGGCGTGACCATGACGCGGCCTGAGATCGCGGGCAGCTTTAAGGGCATGCAGATTTCCACCTTCGGCGGTAATCCGGTAACCAGCGTGGCGGCGAAAGCCACCATTGACCTGATCGAAGAAGACCGCCTGATGGACAACGCATACACAGTGGGCAATTACTATCGCAACGGGCTGGAGTCCCTGAAGGAGAAGTACGAGCCGATCGGTGATGTTCGCGGCATGGGACTGATGCAGGCGATGGAGTTCGTGAGGGACCGCGTAAGCAAGGAGCCTTCACCGGAGGCGACCAATCGCTTCATGGAAGAGTGCCGCAAGCGCGGACTGCTGATTGGCAAGGGCGGATTGTTCGGAAACGTGATTCGCACCTCGCCGCCGCTGAACATCAGTAAGGCAGATGTGGACGAGGCGATCCGGATCATGGACCAGGCGCTGATGGCAATGTCCCCGGCGATGGCAGGAGCAGGAGCGGCAAGAGGATAGGTTTGAAGCGCTCGGCGAATTTTGATAGAAGTGTAGGCTTCATATCTAAATCGACAGGAGCGCTCTTCCATGGCAACGGTATTTTGTACCGCGTGCGGCAAATCAACCGATGATGCCGCTGCGTTTTGCTCTTCGTGCGGAGCCCGGCTTACCGGGCATCCTGCCACTGCCATGACTTCGACCGTATCAGCTCCCATTGCGCCTTACCAGATGACCGACAAACGGGTTCTTCCTGCGTTTCTACTTTGCTTTTTCCTGGGGTTTTTGGGTGTACATCGCTTC
>JBAIYI010000245.1:0-11208 GCA_037915955.1 Terriglobales bacterium | reverse complement strand
TTACCGTGCCCTCGCTCTCGCACCAGCCCGCCGCGGCAGGAAGAACTACATCGGCCAACTCAGCGGTGCGTGTATAGAAGAGGTCCTGCACCAGCAGAAACTCAAGATTGCCCAAAAGCTTCAACGCGCGATGGCGATCTGCTTCTGAATCGGCGGGATTCTCGCCAAGCACGTAGAGAGTGGCGAGTTCGCCGCGCTCCATGCCATCAAACATCCCACTCAGGTGCCAGCCACGTTTCGGCTGAAGCTTTACGCCATAAACCTGCTCGAAGCGGGGGCGCAGTTCATCGTTCTCAACGTGCTGAAAACCGGGCAGGCGATCGGGAATCGCGCCCATGTCTCCGCCGCCCTGGACATTATTCTGCCCGCGCAGCGGATTCACGCCGCTGCCGTAGCGGCCCACGTGTCCCGTGAGCAAGGCGAGATTGATTAGCGCCAGAACGTTATCAACGGCGTTGTGGTGCTCGGTGATTCCCAGCGTCCAGCAGAGCTGGGCACGCGGCGCTCGGGCATAGGCGTGAGCCACTTTTTTGATCGCCTCGGCGGGAACGCCGGTTTCTTTTTCCGCGCGCTCCAGCGTGTACTGCTCCACGTGAGCGCGAAACGCTTCAAACCCGCTGGTTGCGTGCTTAATGAACTTCTCGTTCGCCAGACCAGCGGCAATGATCTCGCGCCCCATGGCATTGGCCAGCGTGAGGTCTGAGCCCACATCAAGCCCGAGCCACAGGTCGGCCCAGCGCGCAGAGCTGGTGCGACGCGGATCGATCACATACAGCCTTGCGCCATTGCGCACGCCCTTGAGCAGGTGATGGAAAAAGATGGGGTGCGTCTCACGCGCGTTCGAGCCCCAGAGCAGGATGACACTGGTCTCCTCAATCTCGCGATAGGAGCTGGTGCCGCCACCCATGCCGAAGACCGTCGCCAGACCGGCGACGCTTGGAGCATGTCAAGTACGGTTGCAGCTATCGATATTGTTCGTGCCCATCACGGTGCGGACGAACTTCTGGGCAGCATAGTTCAGCTCGTTTGTTGTCTTGGAGCAGCTGAACATCCCGAAGTTGCGCGGGTCCTTTTTCGCAATCGAACTGCGGAAGGCCTGCGCCACCCGGTCAAGAGCTTCGTCCCAGGTAGCCGGACGATGCCGGCCTTTTTCGCGTACCAGAGGCACGGTCAAGCGGGAATCTGAATTTCGAGCCATAAAAACCGCTATTGTGTAGCACCAGTTTGGCTGTCCAGAGCTGCCGGGTCAAGGACGGAGATCACACCGGAACCACTGAATGCAGGTCTTTCACGGCTTCTCTGGCCAGTTTCTCTCTCAGTGGGAACTCAGGCCGGCAGCTGCTCGCGTTTCATGCATCCTGAGGACATCCGCAATCCAGCCAATCGCGTCTGTGCTAGACAGAAGGAACACCCGCCGACATTCCTGCCGAACAGCCGGTTCTGTGCGGTCGCGCTCGCTGTATATCGCTTCACGATATGCAGAACAGCCGTCTAGAGCTGATGGGTTCCTTCCCAAAGGATGAACTCATGGCAACCGACCGACTTCCCAATCGCTGGACGATCGCAGTGGCGGCCGTCATCATGCAAATCTGCCTGGGCGCAGTGTATGGCTGGAGCGTCTTCAAGATTCCCTTGATGCGGACCCAGCACTGGTCTGAAACATCGGTCCAGTTGAACTTCACGCTGGCGATTGCATTCCTGGGCGTAGGCACAGTCATCGGGGGGCTGTGGCAGGACCGGGTCGGTCCCCGTCTGGTAGCCACGGTGGCCGGAATCCTCTATGGCATTGGCTATCTGGTGGCGGCGTGGGGAGCGTCGGCGGGATCGCTCAGCACTATTTATCTGGGATATGGCGTTCTCAGCGGCATCGGCATGGGCATGGGTTACATCACGCCGGTGGCAACGCTGGTGAAGTGGTTCCCGGACAAACGCGGCCTGATGACCGGCGTGGCCGTATGCGGGTACGGTGCTGGCGCGCTGGTGATGAGCCCGATCGCCGCACGGCTGATCCCGTCACGCGGAATACCCTTCACCTTTGCAGCACTGGGGATCGTCTATTTCGTGCTGGTCACGCTGGCCGCGCAGTTTTACGCCAATCCGCCTGCGGGCTGGCGTCTGGCGGGATGGACGCCGACCTCGGCTGTTGCCAAGGCCGCCACCAGGTATGAGTTCACGGTTCGCGAAGCAGCCAGCACGTGGCAGTTCTACCTGCTGTTCGCGATGTTGTTCCTGAATACGTCGGCGGGAATCATGATCATTAGCCAGGCATCGCCCATGGCGCACTCACGTGAGTTTGTGGGGATGACGGCGCTGCAGGCGGCGAACATGGTTGGCCTAATCTCCATCTTCAACGCGTTGGGCCGTGTGTTCTGGGCCTGGGTGTCTGACATGATTGGCCGCGCGCGGGTGTACCTGCTGCTGTTTGCCATTCAGGCGATCGTTTTCTTTGTGCTGCCACAATTGCACAGCGTTAGCACATTCAGCATTGCCTTCGCGATTATCGGGCTCTGTTACGGCGGCGGCTTCGGGACCATGCCTTCATTCACCGCAGACTTTTTCGGGGCAAAGTACATGGGCGGAATCTACGGATGGGTTCTGCTGGCGTGGGGCGCGGCAGCCATACCTTCACCAATCATGATCGCGCGCATCCACCAGAGCACCGGCGTATTCTCTACGGCGGTTCACATTGTTGCGGCGGTGCTGGCGGTCTCCATCATTCTGCCGCTGATTGCGCGACGGCCTGATCGTGATGCACTGGCTGCACGCGAACCCGAGCGACGCGTGGCGTAACAGGTTTACGAACCAGACCTCTAGTCAGCGCCGTTGGCTGCTGCAGAGACTGCCGCTGCTGAAGGGGCATGAGCGGCCTGGCTCTGCGCAATGGTGAATGCAATCAGTGTGGCAAAGACGCGATTGCGCTCGATCTCGTAAGCCGTCGGCTTGAACGGCTTGCGATAATGGCACGCCAGAGACGCGAGGCAGTTGTCGTCTGCATCGATCACCGGAACGGAAAATGCGGCTCTGATGCCGGACGAATCTGAAGCGCCTTTCGCGCTGGCGAATAACGGATCAACCTGCATATCGGTGACCACCCACGGACGGCGAAACTTGACGGCTCGCCCGCAGCACTGGTCGCCAATGGCTACGCTTCCGCAGCCCTGGACATAGTCTTCGGGCAACCCGAGAACGACTGCCGGTTTCAACACTCCTTCATCTTCATGGACAAGATAGAGAGAAGCTGCATCCGACTTCGCCGCTTCGGCAGCCAGGCGCACCAGTTCGGCAAGCTTGGTATTGAGGTCAGTTCCCTGTCGGATGGAGTTAAGGCTTTCTGCTAGAAAGGAAAGGTCACGATCCTGTTCGGCCATAGTTGAAGCGAGTATAGCCTCCAAAGGTAGCCCGCGACCGGGAGGCAGCAGGTTTATTTCTGCTTACGAAAAAAGATAGATGCACTTTAGAACTAAGTGGTTGGTTTGCGAGTAGCTGCCGTGCACCGACCTACATGAGTTTTTTGTGCGTGAACTTGCGGCTGGCGCTGGCGTAATCGGCCACGATCTGGCCGGAGCCGCGCAGCTTGTATTTGTAAGTAAGGAGCCCTTCCAGGCCTACCGGGCCTCGGGCGTGAAGCTTGCTGTTGCTGACTCCGATTTCGGCGCCCAGCCCGTAACGGAAGCCGTCAGCAAAGCGGGTAGAGGCGTTGTGGAAAACGCTGGCGGCGTCTACTTCGTCGAGAAACCGCGCAGCGGCCGTGGCATCGCGGGTAATGATCGATTCGGTATGGCGAGAGCCGTAGCGCTCAATGTGGTCTATCGCCTCGTCCAGGTCCGCAACCGCTTTAACCGTGATCTTCAGATCAGAGTATTCGGTGGACCAGTCTTCTTCCGTGGCTGTTTTGAGCTTCGAGTTCGGGCAGAGGCGGCGCGTTTCTTCATCGGCCCGGACTTCCACTCCGGCGGCTTGAAGCGCTGCAATGACTTGCGGCAGGAACGCTGGAGCTATGTCACGATGCACCAGAAGTTTCTCGGCCGAGTTGCAGGCGGCAGGATACTGCACCTTGGAGTCGACGACTACAGAAGTAGCCATTGCGAGATCGGCAGCGCAATCCACATAGACGTGGCAGATGCCGGCGCCGTGGCCCAGCACCGGGATCCGGCTGTTGCGGAAAACGAAGTTCACGAATTCGGTTGAGCCGCGAGGCACCACCAGATCGATCTCGCGTTCCATTTGCAGCACCTGCATGACTTCGGCGCGATCTTCAAGAAGGCAGATGCAATCAGCAAGCGCGGGATCGACTGAGGCGAGTGCGTCGCGCCAAATGCAGACAAGAACCCGATTGCTGTGCCGCGCCTCTGCACCGCCTTTGAGCACAAGGCCGTTCCCGGTCTTGATGGCGAGCGAGCTGACCTGGGGCACAGCGTCTGGCCGCGACTCGAAAATAACGGCGATTACTCCGAGAGGACAGGGAACTTTTTCGAGAATTAATCCATCATCGAGTTCAGTTGTGGCGAGTACATGCCCGAGCGGATCGTCGAGAGCTGCTACGTCCCGAACTCGCATAGCCATCTCTGTGATTCCCGCAGCAGTTGTCTTCAGCCGCTTGAAAAGAGGCTGCGCAATATTGGCGGCGAGCGCGAGGTCACAGTCGGTCTGATTGGCTTTCAGAATCTCGTCTGCCCGCTGCTTGATGGCATCGGCGGCGCTGAGCAGAATCTGATTACGCTGGGCAGCGGAGAGTCGCCCCAGGTTGCGTGCAGCACGGCGCGTCGCCTGGATCAGCGCTTTCAAATCGTGCGCGTGGGCGGCCTCAGGCATGTGAGGCCTCCGCAGCCGGGGTGATCAGGAAGTTCTCTCGCCGAACAAGCACGCCCTTGCGCTCGCCTGGGGCAGCAAGCGCTTCCGCGACCTCACGACTGCCGCACTCAGTAATTCCTTTGGCAAAGGCCACACCGTCAGGTCCGTGAACGGCTATGACCTGTCCCGCGGCGAAATCGCCGCGCACTGCGGTGATACCGGAGATCAGCAGGCTGGCCTGTCCCTGATGAAGAACCCGCGCCGCATTGGCATTGACCGTAACGTGCCCACGAACCGTGGTTGCAAAAGCAAGCCAGCGCCGCTTGCCCGCCATGCGCGAGCCGGGCAGAAATAACGTACCCACGTTTGCTCCGGCAAAAATCTGTTCCAGAACTCCGGGAGTTTTGCCATTTGCGATGATGACAAGACCGCCGGCGTGCATGGCGATTTCTGCGGAGTCCAGTTTGGCCGCCATTCCCCCGCGACCAACGGATGACTTCCCTTGCGCTGCCTGACGAAGTTCAGGGGAGAGCTGAGTAATCACACTGACCACGTTTGAAGCATCCGCTGCGCGATTCGGATCGCGCAGAAATCCCTCAACATTGGAGAGAAGCACCAGCGCGTCGGCGTCGAGCTTGCTCAAGACCAGCGCGGCCAGGCGGTCATTATCGCGAAAGATGGCAGGCTGCTCGGTCCAGATATTGGTGACCGTGTCATTCTCGTTGACCACCGGAACGGCGCCGAGCTTCAGTAATCTTTCAAAGGTCTCGCGGAGAATCTTGTAGCGCTCAAGATCACTGAAATCATCTTCTGTGACCAGGACCTGGGCGGGGGTAAGGCCGTGAGGGCGAAAAGCCTCCGCATACGCCTGCATGAGCTTGCATTGTCCAACGGCGGCGCAGGCGCGGGTGATGCTGGGGTCGCGGAGGCGATTGCGGTGAATATCCAGAGCATCGGCCCCGAGCGCCACCGCGCCGGAACTGACCAGAACAACCTGACGTCCGCCGCAGATCAGCGCGGCCACGCTCTTTGCCAGGCCTGCCACCAACTCCTGATCGAACTGCTGCTCGGCGTTGCACACCACGGCCGTGCCGACTTTCACGACGACGCGTCGCGCATTTTCGAGCAGGACGCGGCGATCAGGAGCGGCTTGTCGGGATGAACTCGGCGTTGTCATCTTTTCAGCGAACCGTCTTTCAGCAGGTTCCGGGTTTCAGCGGATTCCGGGCTGGGGGCGAGCGGACGTAAGCGGAAACAAAAACCCCGCTGCGTCCCGGCAGCGGGGACGATTGTTTGCTTTTTGCCCTTTAGACCACTCCATGTCCTGATCTGTCCGTCCATCACTTTGCGCGGGTACGAACAGAAGACCGTGCCACACGGCCGGACCGGTGGTAGTCCAGTGAGAGAAGATTAGCCCACGCTTAGGGCAAAAGCAAGAAAGTAAGTGTCTTAGGGGCATTTTGGGGCTTTCCAGAACTTTCGCCCCCGGAGCACGGCAATTTAGCAATTAGTGATCGGCAATTAGCCGCACAGCAACCATTTACAAGCGATCATGATCGCGAGAATGTGAGCTCTTGGGCATACCAGTAGCTCTTCGTCGCTCACAAAACTTAACTTGATCCTGTTCAAACCTTACGCGGACCAACTCTGGCTGCGGGTTCGATCATACAGAGGCAGCCAAGCCCAAACGGCAGCGGCCTCGGGGGTCAAGGCAATGAGATTCATCAAAAACAAATGGTTTTATATGGCGGCGCTGCTGGTGGGGCTGGCTGCGCTTACCGCCTTCAAGTTTGAGACCAAAAAAGCTCCCCAATACTTCACGGCCAAGGTGCAGCAGGGCGACATCGAAAATGCGGTCCAGGCCACCGGAACCATCAATGCGGTGACGACGGTGCAGGTGGGATCGCAAGTTTCGGGCACCATCCAGACGCTCTATGCCGATTTCAACTCGCACGTGAAGAAGAACCAGGTGATCGCGCAGATCGATCCTTCTCTCTTCAAGGGTGCGCTGCAGCAGGCGCAGGCCGACCTGGCCGACGCGAAGGCGAACCTGATCGCTGCCAAAGCCAACGTAGAGAAAGCCCAGGCTGCGGCCGCTCAGGCCAAGCTGGACTTCGATCGCTACACGGCGCTGGCGAAAGACGGCGTAGTGCCTGCGCAGCAGCTGGACACGGCAAAGGCAACTTATCAGAGCAATGCAGCAGCTCTGGGCGCAGCTCAGGCGCAGGTGACGCAAGCGTCCGCGCAGGTGCAGCAGAAGCAGGCCGCGGAAGCGGTGGCTGAGACGAACCTGGAGCATGCCACGATACGTTCCCCCATTGACGGAACGGTGGTTGCGCGCAGCGTAGACGTGGGCCAGACGGTGGCCGCATCTTTGCAGGCGCCGACTCTCTTCACCATTGCGCAGGACCTGACCAAGATGCAGGTCTACGTGAGCACCGACGAAAGTGACGTGGGTTCCATTAAGCAGGGTCAGGATGCCAGCTTCAAGGTTGACGCTTTCCCGACGCAGACGTTCCACGGAAAAGTTTCCGCCGTGCGGCTGAACGCCACCACGGTACAAAACGTGGTGACCTACACCACGGTAGTTGATTTCGATAACCCGGACATGAAGCTGTTTCCGGGTATGACGGCCTATATCACGGTCCCAGTCGCGAAAGCCACGGACGTGCTGAAGGTACCCAACGCCGCGTTGCGGTACAAGCCCGATCTGAGCGCGGATGAAATGAACGCGCTGCTGCAGAAAGCCGGCATCGGCGCCTCCGGCAGCAACGGAGCACGCACGCGCAAGAGCGACGGACAAGGCGCGCAGCAGCAGGTCTCTGTGGTCTGGAAACAGAGTCAGCAGGGAGTTGAACCGGCGTTGATCAAGCTGGGCATTACCGACCACACCACGACGGAGATCGCGCAGGTACTGAAAGGCTCGCTCAACGCGGGCGACCAGGTGCTGACCGGATCGGCCACGCAGAAGGCGAGCAGCAATACCGCTGCGCCCGGCATGAGCAGCGGTCGCGGTCCCACGGGCGGCGTAAGGGTAGGAAGGTAACGGGAGGAGTTATGGCAACGCTGGCACAAGTTGAACTGAATGAAGTTGTGCGCGGGGCAAGCACCGTCCCGGTGATTGAAGTGGAGGACATCCACAAGTTCTACCAACTGGGAGAAACCCAGGTGCATGCGCTGCGCGGAGTGAACCTGACCATTGAGCCTGGCGAGTTCGTGGCCATCATGGGCGCGAGCGGCAGCGGCAAATCAACCTTCATGAACCTGCTGGGCTGCCTTGACCGTCCCAGCAGCGGAAAGTACATGCTGGAAGGCGATGACGTTTCTCAGCTGGATAAAAAAGCCCTGGCAGCGATCCGTAACCGGAAGCTTGGGTTTGTCTTTCAGGGATTCAACCTGCTTTCGCGCACCACGGCCCTCGAGAATGTTGAGCTGCCGATGCTCTACGCCAAGCTCGACAAGCAGCAGAGGCTCGGGCGCGCCAAAGAAGTACTGGACCTGGTAGGACTGGGACAGCGCATGAACCACTTCCCTTCCCAGCTTTCCGGCGGGCAGCAGCAGCGCGTGGCGATTGCCAGGGCGCTGGTGAACAAGCCGGCAATTCTGCTGGCCGATGAGCCGACCGGAAACCTGGACAGCCGCACGTCCGTGGAGATCATGCAGATTTTCCAGCAGCTGAATGATGCTGGGCTGACGGTTGTGCTTGTGACGCACGAGCCCGACATCGCGCAATTCGCGAAGCGGATTGTGGTGTTCCGCGATGGCAAAATCCGGCATGACGACACGGTGCAAAGCCGGCCGAACGCGGCGGAGGCGCTCCGGAACATGCCGGCGGTAGATGAAGACTAAGAAGGAACCACAAAGGACACGAAGGAGCACAAAGGGAAGTATTTTCGGCTATCTTTGGCACTTTTGGCATTAATGGCAATGGAATGACGGGGGTCATTATGGATTTTGCAGCAATATTACGAATCGCAGTACAGGCGCTGACGCGCAACAAGATGAGATCGATGCTCACCATGCTGGGAATCATCATTGGTGTGGGAGCGGTGATCGCAACGGTAGGTCTAGGCCAGGGCGCGCAGCAGGCGGTGCAGGACCAGATCGCGTCGATGGGAACGAATCTTTTATATATCAGTGCGGGCAGCGTGAACCGCGGCGGCATCCGCCTGGGCGGCGGCGCCACCAGGACGCTGGTTGACGGCGACATGCAAGCAATCCTGCGTGAGGTGCCACAGGTTTCGCAGGTGGCACCGGGCGCGGGCGCCAGTTCTCAGGTGGTCTTTGAAAATCAGAACTGGTCTACGCGCGTGACGGGAACCTCACCGCAGTACTTTGACATTCGCAACTGGCCGTTCGCGCGGGGCGGCAGCTTCACCGATGACGATGTAACGCGGGCGACCAACGTGGTGGTGCTCGGAGCCACCGTGCAGCAGAATTTGTTCGGCAACGCTGATCCAACTGGGCAGACCGTCCGCATCGGCAATCTGCCGTTTGAAGTTGTGGGCGTTCTCACGGCTAAAGGACAGTCCGGGCTTGGCCAGGACCAGGACGATGGTGTGTACATCCCTATCACGACTTTGCAGAAGAAGATCACGGGACAGGACTGGTTGCAATACATCATGGCCTCGGCTAGTTCGCAGCAGGCCAGTTTCACGGCGCAGAACCAGATTACGTCTCTTCTGCGCGACCGTCACCGGATCCGCGCAGGACAGGATGATGACTTCAGCGTGCGCAACCTGGCGGACGTAGCGCAGCTTGCGGACGAGAGCTCGCAGGTCATGACCATGCTGCTGGCTTCGATCGCCGGCGTATCGCTGATCGTCGGGGGCATCGGGATCATGAACATCATGCTGGTTTCGGTCACGGAGCGGACGCGCGAGATCGGAATCCGGATCGCCATCGGCGCAACTGAGTCCGACGTGATGCGGCAGTTCCTGAGTGAATCGGTGGTATTGAGCCTGACCGGGGGGCTGGTAGGGATCATGTTCGGCGTTGGATCGTCCATCGTGATCACGCGTCTGCTGGGATGGAACATGCTGATTTCACCCGCAGCTGTGGTTGCTGCGGTGGTGTTCTCGATGGCTGTAGGAATCTTTTTCGGGTTTTATCCGGCGCGGAAAGCTGCCGTGCTGGACCCGATTGAGGCATTGCGTTTCGAGTAGGAATCGACCCCCCTTACTCGAACAAAGAGGGCTGGCCGGCGCGGCCGGCCTTTTTTGTTGCTATAGAGCGTTCGCGCCCGGATCAGGCAGCGGCAACTTTGTGGGCGATGCTGGAGGCAATGAGCTCAAGTTCCTGGAGGGTTTCCTCGTCCAGCCCGATTTCGGCCATTCGTAGTGCTGCGATGGGATCGTGCCTGAACAGCATAAGGTTGGCTTCCGAGGCATGAATCCAATGGTTGAGCCGAGTTTCACAGCTGCGGAGCGCCTGGATGAGCGTGTCAGTTGGCATCTGCTAGTTCCTTGGGGAGACAGGATTTCGAGCCTTGGCAACTTCTGAGTCGGTTAGACCCAAAAAGTCACAGCCGCGGAACAGAAAAATCGTAAAACATTTCCACAGACAGACCGTTACGCAGGTGTGGTTGGATGCGGCCAAAATGAGCTGAGGTTAGCCGAACCACCGGGTTTTTCAGCAATCCAGAACCAAATTAAACCCTGGCCAGCGCCAGGGAAAACCAGTCCTGTGGGTCATGCCACGTTCGTTCATGATGCAAACCCGCACGCTTCAGGAGCGCGCTTATTGAACCGGAGGTGAACTTATAGCTGTTTTCGGTGTGGATGCGTTCGTAACGGCGGAAGTGGAAGCCCCGGCCAAGGTCCCGGAGGCGTACCGTCTGCTCTGCCAGGCTTTCCAGATGCATCTCAATCCGCGATGCCTGAGGGTTCCAGAAGGCGACGTGCCTGAAGCGGCGCAGGTCGAAGTCGGCTCCAAGTTCGCGGTTGATGCGGGCGAGTACGTTCAGGTTGAAGCGCGAGGTAACGCCTGCGGCATCATTGTAGGCCGCGTGAAGAACCTGCGGATCTTTCACCATATCGAAGCCGAGCAGCAGAGCGTCGCCTGTTCCCAGCGATTTACGGACGCTGATCAGAAACTCAAGCGCCTCCTGCGGCTCAAAGTTGCCGATGGTTGAGCCGATGAATAAGACCAGCTTGCGCCCCGGGAGTGCGTACAGGCGCGGCAAGTGTCGCGTGTAGTCGGCGACGATTGGCGCAACCTGCATGTGGGGAAAATCGCCGTTCAGGCTGGTTACTGCATCCTCCAGCGCAGCTGGGGAAACATCCACGGGATGAAATTCAAGGCGGAGCTGGCGACGGAGAATCGCGGAGATCAGCACGCGAGTCTTGCTGGCGCTTCCGGCGCCGAGTTCAATCAGGGTCAGGTTTTCGCCCGCAGCAGAGGCGATCTCGGCGGCGT
>JBAIYI010000024.1:0-3602 GCA_037915955.1 Terriglobales bacterium | reverse complement strand
CGGAGGAAGTGCTTCAAGTCGGTCAGGGATCCTTATATCCGGCGCTGGCACGACTGGAGCAGCGCAGTTGGATAACGTCCGAGTGGAGCACATCAGAGAACAACCGGCGGGCAAAGTATTACTCGCTGACCAAAGCGGGCGCAAAACAGTTGCAGAAAGAGCTGGGTGAGTGGGAGCGGATGTCGGCGGCAATTGCGCTGGTATTGCAGCAGAGCTAGGCATGAGCCGGGGAGATAGCACAATGGCATTCTTCAATATATTCAGGCGGAACACACAAGCGGGCGAGATCAACGAAGAATTCAGCTTCCATCTGGAGCAGCAGATTGAGAAGAACATTGCCGCGGGCATGTGTGCGGAAGAGGCGCGGCGCCAGGCGTTGATTTCCTTTGGCGGCTTGCAGCAGGCGCGCGAGCAGGTTTCCGAAGTCCGGTGGGCGAACTGGTTCGAGGTACTGCGGCAGGACGCGCGCTACGCTGTCCGCATTCTGGGAAAAACTCCGCTATTCACCGCGATTGTGGTGATAACGCTGTCTCTGGGGATCGGGATGAATACCGCGATCTTCAGCCTGATCGATTCCGTCATGTTCCGCCGGCTTCCGGCGAGTCATCCGGAACAGCTGGTGCTCTTGCGGTGGGACGCTCATCATCATCCCAGGCTTCACCAGCATCGGAATTTCGGAGCGTGCCAGACAAAGTTCCAGGAGACCGACGCGGCAGGCTGTTCGTTCTCCTTTCCGATCCTGCATGCGGTTGAAGCGCAGAAGGATCTGTTCTCAGGAACAGCAGCGTACTCGCATACGGGCGACATCAGCCTGAGCGGCAACGGTCCAGCCAGCGTCATCAACAGCGCGGAATACGTTTCCGGAGGATTTTTCCCGACGTTGGGAGTAAGCGCGGCGGCAGGACGAACTATCCAGCCAGATGACGATTCGGACAATGCTCCGGCCGTGGTCATGCTGAGCTATGGCTACTGGCAGACCGCGTTCGGCGGAGCCCCGGATGCAGTCGGCAAAACGGTATTACTGAACCGTGCACCCTTCACGATCATCGGTGTGGCGGAAAAAGGTTTCCGGGGAATGACGCCGAACGACCAGACAGACGTCTGGGTTCCCTTTTCCACGCAGCCTCTGCTTGCGCAGCGGTTTAATAAAGACCAAGTGGGTGTTAGCTCATGGTTTCTGGCTATCCTGGGGCGTTTAAAGGATGGCGTGCCACGTGAAAGGGCCGAGGCCGCGCTGAACCTGATGTTTAAGAATGAAACTCTGCACGGGGACGAACCGATCTTCAAGGCCGAAGAGAACCCGACGTTGCACGCCGTGCCGGCCCAGCAAGGACTGGATGGCGGCAAGCAGCGCACGCTGGAACCGCTGTATGTGGTGATGATGGCGGTGGCGCTGGTCCTGCTGATTGCGTGCGCCAACATTGGCGGGCTATTACTTGCGCGGGCGACCCGGCGTTCGCGGGAGATCGCAGTAAGGCTCACTTTGGGCGCGCGGCGCAGCCGCATCATCTCCCAGCTACTCATTGAAGGTTTGCTGATGGCCGTTACGGGTGGCTTCTTTGCTCTGTTGGCAGGGCGGTGGGGTGCAAGGTTGTTGCTTTCACTGGCGGGCAAGGGACTGCGAGCTCTGAACCTGGAGCCTCAACTTGATCTGCGCGTCCTGGCTTTTACTTTCGGCCTTTCTCTGCTGACAACACTGCTCTTCAGCCTGGCTCCCGCATTGAGAAGTTTGCGGGTTGACCTGACTCCAGCACTCAAGTCCGGAAGCGGAGCCTCAGAAAGCAGTACCGGCCGGGGGCGCTGGCTGAGCCTGGGTAACGGTCTGGTGGTTGCGCAGGTAACACTTGCGATCGTGGCCCTGGTGAGCGCCGGTTTGCTGATGCGCACGCTCAACAACCTGCGCGCTTCAGACCTGGGATTCAATCCCACCAACGTCCTGCTGTTTTCCATCAATGCGCGTACGGCCGGATACAAGCCTGCCCAGCTTGACCCGCTGGAGCGCGATCTACAGGAACAAATTGCCGCGTTGCCGGGAGTTCAGTCTGTGACCTATACGACCATGCCGCTGGTCTCAGGCTCGCTGTGGACAGCGGGTGTACATCTCCCGGGAACGCCCGAGAAGAGCACGACGGAAGTAGATTACATAAGAGCAGGCCGTGGTTTCTTCAACGCAACACAGATTCCGCTCAAAACAGGAAGAGATTTTACTGAGGCTGACTACGCGATCGCGCGCGCACAGGAATCGCTGCCAGTGGGCAGCGATCCCGATCCCAATTCGCCGCCGATGCCGGTGATCGTGAACCAGAAGTTCGCGCAGCAGTATTTACAGGGCCGCGAGGCCCTCGGCCAGCACATTGACGACCCCGAGCCGCGGCCGCCGAGTACGCATCGCGGGCCAGGCTACACGATCGTGGGAGTGGCAGGCGATGCAAGAGACCAGAATCTGCGCCGTGAGGGAGCGCCTGCGCTGTATCTGCCTTCGCCGGGAGATGAGGTGTTTATGGTGCGTACGGCGGTTGATCCCATGTCACTCGTGCCGGCGATCCGCAGCACCTTCACACAACGCGATGCGAATCTTGCGATGTTTGATATCAAGACGCAGCAGGAGAGCATTGACGAAACCTTCACCATGGAACGCCTGGTAACGCAACTTTCCACGTTTTTCGCACTTCTGGCGGTCCTGCTGGCATGCGCAGGAATTTATGGACTGCTCTCGTATGAAGTAACGCGAAGAACGCGAGAGATTGGCATTCGAATAGCTATTGGGGCTCACCGAATGGATGTGGTGAAGATGGTGGTCCGCCATGGGCTGGCGTTGGCACTCGCGGGCGCCGCGGCAGGGGTGCTGGCGTCACTAGGAGCGACAAGGGTCCTGGGCAGCTTGCTGTATCAGGTGAAGGCGAGAGATCCGCTCACAATAGCAGTGGTGAGCGGGGTTGTGATTGCCGTGTCTCTGCTTGCCTGCTGGCTGCCGGCAAGAAAAGCTACGAAGGTAGATCCGCTGGTGGCCTTGAGATATGAATGAGGCTGCCCAACCGGCGAGCTGCCAGCCGGGAAGCCATCCATTCATTAACTTTGAATGAACACAATCACTCCTTTGCGATGAGCGAGACGCGGCATTGCCGCTTCTCTACGTGCGAGGGTTCAGCGAACGGACAGGCTTCTAATTCCTGGAACTAGTGGCTGCCGCCTTGTGTTTCATCCATTCTCGATTAATGCACTGAAGGCGACCGCAGCAACCGTCCGATATTGATGCCGACGTTGAATGACACGCGATTGAGTTCAAATGTCACACTGCGGGAATATCCGAGTTCCAGGCGCACAATTCGCGTTGGCTCAAATCCGAGCCATGCATCAAAGCCGTGCTCGCGGGTGAGATCGTTGCCAGTGACGGTCGGCTGATCACCGGTGATGCCCGTGCCGGGAGCGCCATTGTCACCAGGTTCTCCACTACCGGGATTGTTGTTTCCAGTTCCGCTGTTTCCGCCACCACTTTTGCCATCGCGCGCTTGAGCGACAAGATCCAGACGATTGAAGATCTCCTGACGTCCGAAAGGAATGATCTGGTAAGCTGCGCCGCCGGCATAAATGCGGCGGGTGAG
>JBAIYI010000850.1:0-3700 GCA_037915955.1 Terriglobales bacterium | reverse complement strand
GCGCAAGGCCACGCAGCTGGAGATCGAGAAGCAGGCGCTCAAAAAAGAAGACGACCCGAATTCCCGCGAACGGCTGGCCGCGGTGGAACGGGAACTGGCGCAGATTCGCGAGCAGTCGAATGCGCTTAAGGCGCGCTGGAAGGAAGAGAAGTCCGGCATCACGAAAATCCGGGAGCTTAAGGAGCGCATTGAACAGCTCAAGATCCAGGAGCAGCAGGCTGAGCGCAAGGGCGATCTGGAGAAGGTGGCTTCCATCCGCTATGGCGAATTGCGGCAGGCGGAAGCTGAACTGGCCAAACTGAACGCGCAGGCAGACGGGAACGCCCAGCAGAATCGCATGCTGAAGGAAGAAGTAGACGAGGAAGACGTCGCTCGCATTGTCTCCAAGTGGACCGGCATCCCGGTTTCAAAGATGC
Source organism: Terriglobales bacterium (assembly GCA_037915955.1). Taxonomy (GTDB): domain Bacteria; phylum Acidobacteriota; class Terriglobia; order Terriglobales; family Acidobacteriaceae; genus Angelobacter. The sequence goes on along the minus strand of JBAIYI010000850.1, from coordinate 3,284 downwards.
TCGAAGGCGAAGTGAAGAAGCTGGTCAATATGGAAGACAGGTTGCGCCAGCGAGTAATTGGGCAGGACGTTGCTCTGAGCCGCGTGGCGAATGCGATTCGCCGTTCGCGCGCAGGGCTGAGCGATCCCAGGAAGCCGATCGGTTCGTTCATCTTTCTCGGCCCAACGGGCGTGGGTAAAACCGAACTGGCTCGCGCTTTGGCAGAGTTTCTCTTCGACGACGAGCATGCCATGGTGCGCATCGATATGTCGGAATATATGGAGAAGCACGCGGTGGCACGGCTCATTGGTGCTCCTCCGGGATATGTGGGTTATGACGAAGGAGGCCAGCTGACCGAAGCCGTTCGCCGGCGGCCGTACTGCGTGATCCTGTTCGACGAAATCGAGAAGGCGCATCCGGATGTGTTCAACGTCCTGCTGCAGATTCTGGACGACGGGCGACTGACGGACTCGAAAGGCCGCACGGTAGACTTCAAGAACGCGGTCATCATCATGACGTCGAACATCGGCGCTAGCTATCTTCAGGCCGAAGGGCTGGCCTCAGCAGAAGCGTTCGCAGAAGCCACTGAGCACGTAATGGAGGCACTGCGGCAGCACTTCCGGCCGGAGTTCCTGAACCGGGTGGATGACATTGTGGTCTTCAGTCCGCTGGGCGAGGAGCAGTTGATGCCGATCATCGAGCTGCGACTGGACGATCTGCGCCGGCTGCTGGCCGATCGCAAGATCACCATCGAGCTCACGCAGGCAGCCAAAGAGCTGCTGTTTGTGGAAGGCTTTGACCGCGCCTATGGAGCCCGTCCGCTGAAACGGGCGATCCAGAAGCTGGTGCAGGACCCGCTGGCCCTGAAGATCCTGGAAGGCGAGGTGAAGCACGGCGATCACGTGATTGTGGACGCCGATATTCCGAAGCGGCAGATGACGTTTGCAGTGAGCGGGCAGAGCAAGCCGGAGGCTACGGCGAAACGGCCTGGTGCGAAGAAGTGACTGTGAACATGTGGACCTGCACTGGAGAAATTCAGTGCAGGTCTTTCTTTCAGTTTTCAGTAATTGGGCCTCCCTTCGCACTTCATCACGTTCATGCAAGAGACGATCTGACCATCAATGATGAGGCGAATTGGTTGTTGCCAGGCGGAAATGACCCAGCGTGTTCCAACGTGGGTGCTCATCACCACAACCGGCTCCAGTTCGTAACAATGGGAGCACGGAGGCAGAAGATCAAACATCTGTGGCTCGCCGGACAGTAAACCGGCACAGGCGAGGGCGCCTGTGCTACAAAGCCTGTTTCCCGATCGAGTCATTTACCAGCAGGCGAGGGCGCCTCTGCTCAAAGCGTCTTAGCCGATCGAGTCACTTTATGAGACAGCTTCTAGTAGCTCACAGAGATGACTTTGATCGTGGGCACCTGGCCGTCCCAGTCGGCCGTGACGTGCTCCAAAGTCAGGCGGAAGTCGCGTTGCTGTCCGGCGCCGAGCGGCGCGCGATCGAGCGGAGCGTAATCGACGTAAGGGCTGTTCGGCAGCAGGACAGTCAAGGGTAGAGTTTCCTTCTGCGCAATCTCACCCAGAGAATTCTTGAACAAAACCTGCACGCGAGCACCGGTAAGCTTCTTGTCGCCGGTGTTGGCGACTGTTCCCAGAATGTAAGTGACGGAGCCGCCCGCAAAATTTTCAGCGGTGGCCATGTGCTGGTTCGAAATCTGGAGTTTGGAAAGGTATGGGTCCTGCTGGTTGGCGTTCTGCGATGAGCTGCCGCGTCCAAAGATGATGAACGCAATGATCACCACAACTACCACAGAGCCGCCGATGATCATGGGCAGCTTGCTGCTGCTCTCCGGCTCGGCCGGGGCATAGGGGTTGGGAGCGGTTTCGGGCGGATTCGGTTGTGGATCAGCCATCAGCGGTTGATTTTACTACTGCTGAATAGACGCCGGAAAACGGCGGACTGTTCCTACTCGCCTGCGATGGTCATGCCTTCAATACGCAACGTGGGACACGCCACTGAACTGCGGAAGACCAGGTCATTCCCAATTTCCACGATGTTGTTCAGCATGTCTTTGAGATTGCCGGCCACCGTGATTTCTTCAACCGGGAAGGCGAATTCACCATTCTCAATCCACTGGCCGCTGGCGCCGCGGGAGAAGTCTCCGGTAACCAGGTTCACGCCGAAGCCGAGAAATTCCGTGACGTAAAGGCCGCGCTTTACGCCGGCAATGATCTGCTGGGGAGAATGTGTTCCCGGCTTTAGATAGAAGTTCCCGTTGCTTATCCCCGGATTCCCTGCAAGGCCCCGCACAGCGTTGCCGGTGGTGGTAAGGCCGAGTTTGCGGGCCGTGTAAGTGTTGAGCAGGTAAGAGTTCAGCTTGCCATTGTCGATCACGACGGTTTTGCGCGTGGGAATGCCTTCGCCATCAAATGGCGAGGTGCCGAAGCCACCGGGCATGGTGCCGTCGTCAATCACGGTCACGTTATCACCCGCGATCTTCTGGCCCAATTTGTCCACCAGGAACGAGGATTGGCGGTAGATGGAATCGCCGCTTGCGGCTTCGAAAATGTTGCCGAGGAACGAGCCGGCCATTTGTGGATCGAGCACGATGGTCGCGGCCGTTGAGGCGATCTTGCGCGCTCCTACGCGGCGCAAGGTGCGACGAGCGGCTTCACGGCCTACGGCCTCCGGTGATTCGAGTTTCGAAAGGCTGCGTGCGGAAGAATACCAGTAGTCGCGCTGCATGGCGCCCTTTTCATCCTGGGCGATGGGGACCGCGGCAATGGAGCAATGCGACTTGCTGTATTCGCCTACGAACCCGAGCGAATTCGCAAACACGCGATGGCTGGTGGAAGCGTCAAAGCTGCCGCCTTCGGAATTTTTGAGCCGCGGATCACTCTCGAGGGCCGCGCGCTCGGCACGGCGGGCGTAGTCAATACGTTCTTCCGGCGGAAGAGAGTAAACGTCGTCGTAATAGAGGTTGAGGTCGCCTGTGAGCGAGCCAAGCTCAGATGGCTCCGGAAGGCTGGCGAAAGGATCTTCTGAGGTAACGCGGGCCAGCTCAAGTGCGCCTTTGACCATATGGTCGATAGCTTCCGTGGAGAGGTCGCTTGAGTAGGTGCTGGCGACGCGCTGCCCCATGAAGACGCGCAGTCCCGCGCCGCGTGAGCCAGCTTCCTTAAGGGTCTCAACCTGGCCGAGGCGAACAACCGTGGAGAATTCCGTGCTTTCGCGAACTACCGCATCTGCCGCAGTAGCGCCGGCCTTTCTGGCGCGTTCAATGATTTCGGTTGCGACTTCACG
>JBAIYI010000837.1:0-2933 GCA_037915955.1 Terriglobales bacterium | reverse complement strand
CTTGAAGGGACGATTGCTGAAAATTATAGGTAATGCCCTTCACAGCGTCAAACCAGTATTCCTCCTAGAACGTGGTGCTGATGGTGAACCGGAACGTGCGCTGCGGTTCCTGCAGCCGGAAATCAGGAGCAAGCGAGCTGATCGCCGACTGGAAGGTGAAATCGCCGGCCGCGCCCGGCGGGAACAAGCTCCGGTTAATCGGGCTGGGCGAATGCACCAGTGTGTTGAGTCGAAGCGGATTATACGCATAGTAAACCTGCAACGGCTGCTGCACGATGGGCAGCATCACCTGCAAAGAAAGCCCGGTGGAAAGCCGGGGTACATAGTTGGTGCCGGGTACAGGTTGCAGATCGCCGCTGAAGGGAAGATTCGTCCCGCCGGAGCAGAGGAAGTTGGTCCCGATTCCGGGGCAACCGAACACGGTGTTATTGAGCTGCGTCAGCGCGTCCGGCGCAATCTTGAGCTGCGAGGGCAGGGTGACGAAATCCATGCCAAAGTCCGCAAACGGCGCCAGCACTACCGGGCCCACGATCTTGATGCGGTATTCCACGTTGCTGACAAATGAAGTGTCGCCGCCCGGCAGCGTGATGTTGTTGACCGGGATGGGAATCTGCACGTTTCCGCGGCGAGGATTCGTGGGGTCCACTGGGACCGCGCTGCCGTCAGGATTGGTGAGCGTGATGTTCTGGACCGTGCTCACAAAAACGTAAGGCGAGACAGTGCGTACGTCGAACCCGCGTAGGTCGCCTTCACCACCCATGTAGAAGCGTTGGTACGGCGGAGCTTCCGTGCCGCCCCAGCCGCCGATGAAGCTGCCCTGCAGGCGGAAGCCCAGGGTGTTCTGGCCGTAAAGCGGATGCCACTTCGTGTACGCCGCAACCGGGCGATAGAACTTCACATTCCCGCCAAGCCCGGCCACTTCCGTGGAAAGGAAGAAGCTGGAGCCTTTGTGCGGGCGGACCGGGCTGTCAATGGTACTGTACCCGTATGACGGCGTTACCGAGCTGGTCACGATGCCCTTCAGCGCATCCGGGCCGGAGATGTTGCGGAAGTTGACGGTTTGGAACAGGTTCCGGGAAGCGTCACTGAAGGTGTTGATGGTGGTGTTATCGAACGAGTAGGCCAGCCCCACGCTCTTGAAGGAGCGGCCCAGGGCGTAGCGCAGCGTTCCGCTAAACCCGGTGCTGGACTGGTTGTAGTTCAGCAGCTGATTGAGGACCGAGTTCGGCAGATTGATCTGCTGGCCAGCGATGATGGAGGCCTGCCGCGCCTGGTTGAAGTCGAAACGCCGGCTGAAGACCGTAAAACCGAGTTGCAGAGTCCGGTCAAACATATAGGGCTCGGTGAAGCCCAGCAGCAGCACGCGGGAAAGGCTGCCCACGTTCGCCTGCAATTGCAGCGTTTCACCCAGACCAAGGAAGTTGTTGGTTTCGTAGTTGAGGCCGATGAACGAGCCTTCCAGTCCGCTCACGCCGCCGGTCAGGCCAATGCTCTGTTTGCCTTTTTCCTTGACCTTCACGATCAGGTCAACCGTGCCGTTCTGTTCGTCGAGCTTGCGTTCGGTGTCTTCTTCCGGCTTGAGCGTTTCAAAGTAGTTCAACTGGTTGAGGCGCAGCACGCTCACTTCCCATGCCTGGGTGTTGAATACCTGGCCTTCCTGCACCAGCAACTCGCGGCGGATCACGCGGTCGCGCGTGGTTGTGTTTCCCTGGAACTCGATGCGCCGGACAAAGAACGCCTTGCCTTCATCCATGTCCACATTCAAGGTGATTAGTTTCTTGTCGTCATCGATCTCGGTGCTCGGCGCAGCGGAGAAGTTGATGAACCCGATCTGGCCGTAAGCTTTGCGCATGGATTCAATGCCTTTGCCGATCTGGTGCGTGTCGAACGTGTCACCGTCCTTGATCGGGAACAGGCCGCGCAGGAAAGCCGTGTTCTTGATGGCGTTGTTATTTTTGAAGGTAATGGCCTTCAGGTGGTACTTGGAGCCCTCTTCCACGGAAATGTTGATGTCCATGACCTTGGCAGGCCGCTTCTGGAATATGGGAATGTGGAAGCCACCTTCGATGGTGCGCAGCTTCGTCTGTGGGTCCTGCACCACGGCTTTGAAGTAGCCGGCGTGCTGCATGGCATCGCGAACGCGCTCCGCGTCTTCTTCCAGTTTGCTGGCGTCAAACGTACGGGAGAAAACGTTCTCCAGGAAAATGGAATTCGGAACACCCAGCGGCTTCAAGTTCTTCATCGCCGCCCGCAGCTTGCGGGTGGGAACGTGTTTGTTGCCGGTGAATTTGATGTTCCCGACCTTGATCTTGGGGCCTTCCTTCACGTTGAAGGTCACCGCCACGGAGGCCGGCGGGATCTGCTGCACCTGCACGGCGATGGTGGCGAACTGCCGCCCGTGTTCTGCAAGCAGTTGCTGCAGCACCACCTTGGCCTTGATCACCTTGGTGGGATCGTACGGGCTGTCCACCGTGAGGCCGACTTTCACCTTCTTGTAGCGGTCCAGCACGTCACTCTGTGAAACCGAGCTCAGTCCGTGATAGTCAATGGTCCGGATGGTCGGCTTTTCGCGCACATAAAAGTGAATGGTCCAGCCCTTGGGGGTCTCTTCGCGCTCGATGCGGACATCGTCAAAGTAGCCCGTGTTCCAGACGGCCCGGAGATCGCGTTCCAGGCTGTTTTCGTCATAGACGTCGCCAGCCTTGGTGTAGATGCGGGAGGTGATGGTGTCCTTGGGGATGCGCCGGTTGCCGTCCACCTCAATCGACTGGATGATCTGGCCATTCTGCTGGGCAACGGACGCCATGGGTAGCCAAAAAAGAAGGAGAAAGCCGAGGACCAGCGCGGCAGGTCCCATCCGCCGGACAGAACTCCGACTGGTATCCGTAAAGAGCACGTAGATATGACTACCCTCAGAACAAGTTGGGAAAAAC
>JBAIYI010000093.1:0-3236 GCA_037915955.1 Terriglobales bacterium | reverse complement strand
CGTTCGAAATGGTGGAGATAATCCTCAAACAGGCGGCTGGTATGGGGAATACTGGCGAATGAGACGCACTGTGATTCCAAGTTTGTGGACTCCACCAGGGGCATAAACAGATTGGACGCACAAGCACAGTACAGGTTGCAGAAATTTTGCGGCCAGAGTGATTGTAAAGGAGGAGCGGTAGTTGGTATTTGGTAGTTGGTTCGTGAGAGCGAAGTTGATGAGAATGGCCCAAAATCGCGCCTTCGGTGTCCGGCTCGCGATGAAAGTGTCACATATGTGCCCGGTTCAAAGTGTTAAACATGTCCCCGGTCGCACTCAAGTATGGAAGTGCGCAGCAGCTTCGAGGCTTGCGCCAGCCAGTGAGACGCGGCATGCCGCGTCTGTACGCTGAGAGTGTGACTGAGGCGGGGGCCTGCATCCACAGGTACAGATAAGAAAAGCCCCGGCGAGGGGGCCCATTCGAGTCCCTGGATAAGGCTGGGTTCCTCTCGGCAACTCAAGATCGTCGCCGCATCGGACGAACGGTAACTTGGCAGAGAAGTTTGTGAACAGAGTAGGGAGGGCACAGACAAGAGTGTCTGTGCCACACAAGCCTGGAGCTGCGCTTCAGTCCAACCAACTACCAAGTACCAATTACCAAGTATGTGTTAGCGTTTGATCGCATTCTCCCGGACGGGTGCATAACTCACGCGGCGCATCTCTTGCAGTTGGCCTTTTTCCATCCCGCCTTCCACCAGCTCATAGCCAAGCAGCGCGATGACGCGTCCGCGGACGAATAACGGACGCGCGTTGCCGTACCAGTCGACGCATGATGCGTGGCAGTTATCATCGGTCACACGCGTGGATTCGGCCGCCAGCTCACCCACTTCTTCAAAGTGCAGTGAGGTATTGCGCAAGAAGAGAATTCCGGCTGATCCTTCGACCAGGTGCTTGTAGCCCGGGCGCCCGGGAGTGCTGACAGGCAATCCCAGAATGCCTGAGTCGCGTCCGTCAGGCTTATAGAAGAAGCCGTGGCTGCGCAACTCGCCCTGCGAAGCGGCTTCGCGAACATATTCGTCAACGATCTCAGGATTACGGCCAAGTCGAACGGAAGTAAAGTGAAGATCATTGCCGCTGGCGCCGATGACGATGGCGTCGCGGCCAAGCTGCTCGATGCGGTCAACGCCATGTGTGAGATCCAACTCATGCGCGTGGCCACCGGACCAGCGAACAGCGTAGAGCTTCTGCTGCACACCTTTTTGCGGATATCCCCAGCCGCTGCCGGTACCGTAAAGGAGATAATCGCCGACGAACCGGTTCTGAAAGGTGTAACCAGCAGGCCGGGGCAGTTTGTGATAGTCCGAAGGCGGCACGGTGCCGCTGCCATCGTCGAAGCTGGAAACCGGCACACGCATGAGCGCCACATCACCGGCAGCGACCTCAGAGCCCCACATGCCTTCACCGCGCGCATCGGAGCGTACCAGCACGTTGAGGTGGGCATCATCACTTTCGAGGAAAGAGAATTGATCCACCGGGCTTCCCGCGACGTTGAGTGCGCTGGGCGCGGAGCCATCGAGCGGCATGCGATACAGCATGGAGTGAGCGCTGGCCGATCTATCCCATCCGCTCCACTCGGTCATCCAGACGTAAACCGAGTCGGCCGATACGTAAAACACGCGTCCGGCAGGACCAACGACTGACGTGGCTTTGCAGTCGAACTCACCGCGCGCGAGGTCGCACGTGGTTACCGTATGCAGCGCCAGACCGTAGCCGCCGGTGACCTGGTGGACAGGATGATAAACGTTGGTCGGCGCCAGAATGGGACGGAATTCACTGTTCCCTGCTCCTTTGTGCCACTTGCGAATGGCCGGGAAGCTGGCCAGCGGATCGCCTCCACCGTAGTAATAAAGGGGCGAGTAGAAGATGAGCTTGGTGCCGATCAGCCGGCTGGCATAGTTGCGCGACGAGTAGTAATCATTCGAGCGCAGATGGTACGTGGATTTGTACGTGAGGCCGCCGAACTGATCGATGTTGAACAGGTTGATCTCAGTCCCGCCGCGCTGGTAACTGTAGCCGATCACGGCGATGGTGTCGCCGGAGATGAGCATTTCGTCATACCATGCGCCGCCGGGATCCATGTCCGGGGCATAGGCGTCGATCATCGCGACCGGTTCGAGCGCTGTATCGCCGATTGCAACGGTGAAGAGCCGCCCGCGACGCAGCATCACCAGATGATTGCCGTGGACCTTTACAATTCCGCCTTCATCAACTCCGGCGGTCTGGACGTTGGTGACCGACTCTGCTCCGGCTGACACCTCAGCGGTGGCGGCAGGCGCCGCGAGACTTTTGTAAGCCGTGGCCTCGCGGCGGGCCATCTGCTTGCTGAATTGAGTGAAATAAGCCTTAAGCTCGGCCTCGGATTTGAAGGCCTGCATGGTCTTCTTCGCGGTAATGGGTTTGCGCTGCGAATCTGCAGCGACGGTCTGCGACGGCGTGGCGCAGCCAAATGTTGCCAGAGTCAAAGCCGTACATAAAAGCAAGCGGTTCATGCTGTCACCTCCGCAGCTTCCCCACGTACTCTGAACGTGACGGTTGAAGCTCCTTGCGTGGCAATTTTGGACAAGTAAATAGACACCGGAGAGAGGGTTGCGGGGCAAACTGCCTGGTCCGTCCGCTCCGGAAAGCGATGAATCCGCAAAGCCCCGGCGATCATCAAATATGTTGACCAAAGTTCCGGGCTTGAATAACGTAGAGCTCAGGAACTCAGTTCTTTGACAAAGAGACCTGCCCAGGTTTCTTTCCGTATGGGGGCGTCACGGCTTCGACGGAAATGCTTGCGGCCAGGAGGCATACCGGGGCGCATTCCCCCGTAAGTGGTGCAAAAACAATAATTGCCAACTCTAACCAGTTTGCATACGCTGCTTAATTAAATAAGTAGCCGCTCTCCGCAGCTTCGCCTACGGGCTGTGAAAGGGCGTCACACAGTAGGCTCATCTGTTGGCCCTACGTCCGGGGGCCTCCGGAAAAATCCACGGGCTAGCGATCTGCGTTTCTTGTCCGTTCTAAGCGCAAAACGCGAATCTGGCGGGGTAATTCCCGTCGGGTGAACTGGACTAAGTATGTAGGCTCTTGACCAGTGACGTTTTCGGACGTGGGTTCAACTCCCACCGCCTCCACCAATATTTTTTTCTGAAATCCCGAATCCCGCGCAGCGGGCGAGGGATCCCTACCTCTTGCAATTTTCCTTTTTCTAATTT
>JBAIYI010000872.1:0-5600 GCA_037915955.1 Terriglobales bacterium | reverse complement strand
CGTCCCCAGCCCACAGCACCGGTGAGGCAAAGCTGGTCGAGCAGCTTTGGATCGTAGGTAGTGAGTCGCCGGGCAAACACCTGGCGCTCCCAGCCGCTGGCCGGTACTTCGAAGCCCTGAAGCTGTTTCAGCACCTGCAGCAATCCGCGCTCATCGCGCAATTGCGAACCCGGCGATACGTGTTGCCAGCGGAAGAGCCAGCGCATGTACGTGGCTGCGGTGACCGGCTCAATCTGCTTGCGCAACGAGCCGAGCGTAAGCCGGTGAATGCGGGCGAGGAGACGGCGTTCACACCATTCCAGTCCTGGAGGCAGTTCGCCGGTTGCTGTGTTCGCTGTTCCTGAGCCGTCGTGGGATTTGCCGCTGTAGAATCCGCGAAGGATGAGGCCGCTGCTTTCAATTCTCAAAAGCGTCCTCTCGACCTCTGATTCGCTGAGGCGAAGGAAGCTGGCGAGTCCGGATGCGGTTACGGGACCGAGATGCGAAAGCCAGCCGGTGATCATCGCTTTCAGGGCGTCATCGCGCGAAGGTATTTCGCCGGACACTTCAGGCAGCTCGTTTTCAAATCGGGAGTCAGGGTAGATGGCGCGGAATGCCTTGGCGCGTTCGGCGGAAACCCAGAAGGCGACCGAATCGCGCGCCAGCGAAGATGCCTGCGATCCAAGCGCATCTGCGTTGATCCACGCTCTGGTGACTCGGTTGAGTTGATGCAGCCGCTCATAAAACGGCAGCCATTTCGCGTTCGTGACGGACAAGCCGGTGGCATTTGCCGCACGCCTGAGAGCGTCTGAAGTCGTGTCTTCGTGGAAATCCGCTATCCCGCCAAGTCCTTCCGGCGAATTGGCGAGGCCGGCTGCTGCACTCTGAAAATCTTCGGGAAGAGCTACGAGCGTGTGCAGCGCGTCGGCCAGCTCGTCGCTATCGCGGACGTCAGGCCAGGCTTCGCCACGAACTTCTTCGATCGCGGCACGATCAAGGCCTCCGACTTCTTTCAGCACTGATTCCGGAAGCGTGCGGCGCAGCTCAACAGCACGAGCTCGGCGTTCTTCGAGCGGCGCGTCGTCGAGATATGCGTATGGATTGGTGTTCAGGATTTCGTGTGAGAAGACCGACGGCACCGGCGTATCCACGGCTAGACATTTAATCTCGCCGGAATCAATTCGGCGCAGAAGATGCTTCAACCCTTCCAAGTCGAGAGCTTCCTGAAAAATGTCTTTCATGACCTCGCGAAGCAGAGGATGATCAGGCACGCGAATGGGGCCGTCAGCATTTTCCTGGCACTGCGCCGCATCAGGGAACACCGAAGCCAGGAGATCTGCCGAACGGGTGCGCTGGACCTGAAGCGGAATCTTCTTGCCGTTCCAATAGCGCAGCAGCGCGAGCGATCGATTGGCGTCCCAGCGCCAGCGCGTCTCAAGGAGCGGCGAGAGCAGCGCTGCCTGCTGCAGGACTTCCTTCACGGTATTTTCGTGGAGAAATCTGAAAACGTCAGAGAGGGGGAAGCTGTGCTGCTCAGCCAGGGCGATGTTTACGCCATTATCAGTGGCTGCGGCCTGAAGTTCGAAGTTGAAGGAGACACAGAAGCGCTTGCGTAGCGAGAGACCCCAGGCTTTATTGATGCGCATTCCGAAGGGTGCATGAACCACCAGTTGCATGCCGCCGCCTTCGTCGAAGAAGCGCTCGGCGATGATCGTGTCCTGTGTAGGCACTGCTCCCAAGACGGTGCGGCCGGTGATAACGTACTCGATTGCCTGCTCGGCGCCGGAATCGTCCAGGCCACATTCGCGCTTGAGCCATTCCACGGCGTCACGCGCCTCAGGAGATTTCTGATTTACAAAGCCGGGGACAGTGTTGGGAGCAAGATCGCTGATCTTCTGCCGCAGCGAACCGACTTCGTACGAAAGCTCCTGGGTACGCCCGGGAGCCTCACCCAGCCAGAAGGGAATTGAGGGTGGTGCGCCGTGCGCGTCCTCAACCAAGACCCGTCCGGCTGATTCGATGCGGCGGATGCGCCAGCTCATGTTGCCGAGCAGCACGATGTCGCCTTTCATGCTTTCTACGGCAAAATCTTCGTGCAGCGTGCCGACCACGGTTCCGTCCGGCTCAGAGACTACGGTATAGAGGTTCGTCTCCGGGATGGCGCCGCCGTTCATGATGGCGATCATGCGCGAGCCGCGGCGAGCCTTGAGGCGCTTGTTCACCTGATCGCGATGGAGATACGCTCCGAAGCGTCCACGCTGGGAGGCGATCCCTTCTGAAAGCATGATAAGAAGCTCGTCATAATCTCTGCGCTCGAGATCGCGGTACGGGTAGGCGCGCGTGACCATCTCAAACAACTCGTCTTCGCCAACCTCCTCTGCGGAACACGTTGCCACGATCTGCTGAGCCAGAACATCGAGCGGTGCCTCCGGAATGATCAGGCGGTCGAGTTCGCCATGATGAATCGCTTGGACCAGCGCAGCGCATTCGATGAGCTCGTCACGGGTAGTCACGAAGAATCGGCCCTTGGGCACGGCGCCGCGCCAGTGGCCGGCACGCCCAAAGCGCTGGAGGGCAACGGCGATGGAGCGCGGCGAGCCGATGTGTATGGCCAGATCTACGAAGCCCACGTCAATACCGAGTTCGAGCGAGGCGGTTGCGACAAGGACTTTCACCTGGCCGTTCTTCAGTTTGTTTTCTGCTTCCAGGCGCAGCTTGCGGGCAAGGCTGCCGTGGTGAGCAGCAACAAATTCTTCTCCGAGCCGGTCAGAAAGGTTGAAAGCCACACGTTCGGCCAACTTGCGCGTGTTTACAAAGACCAGGGTGGAACGATGCTGCTCAACCAGTTGGGCGATGCGGTCATAAATCTCGTCCCACATCTCATTGCTGGCTACCGGACCGAGCTCCATGCCGGGGACTTCGATCGCCAGATCGAGTTGGCGCTTATGGCCTATATTCACCACCACCGGATCGGGCTGTCCGTTGCCGGTGAGGTAGTGTGCAACAGTTTCTATTGGTTTCTGTGTGGCAGATAGCCCAATACGAACTGACCGCCCTCCCGTGAGGGCGTCAAGTCGCTCAAGAGAAAGTGTGAGGTGGGCACCGCGCTTGTCATCTGCAACCGCATGAATTTCGTCCACGATAACGGTCTTTACGTCTTTCAGAATGCCGCGGCTGCGCTGGGCGGTGAGCAGGATATAGAGCGACTCCGGCGTGGTGACAAGGATGTGAGGTGGCCGGCGGAGCATCGCGGCGCGTTCATGCGTCAGGGTGTCACCTGTGCGAACGGCCACCCGGATCTGCGGCATCAGCAGGCCCTTTTGTCCGGCCAGTTCCGTGATTTCGGCCAGCGGGCCTTCGAGATTCTTCTGGATGTCGTTGCCCAGGGCTTTCAGCGGCGAGACATAGAGGATCTCAGTGCAGTCATTCAGGCCGCCCGTAACAGCTTTCCGGACCAGCGCATCGATACAGGTGAGAAACGCTGCCAAGGTCTTGCCAGATCCGGTGGGCGCGGAGATCAGGGTAGTGCGTCCGGCCAGGATGTGTGGCCATCCCTGTTCCTGGGGTTCGGTGGGAGTGCCGAATTTTCCGACAAACCATTCCTGTACAACAGGATGGGCCCATGCAAGAGAGGCAGGAACGGGGGGCTGCATCTCCCTATTATAACAACCTTCGCAAACACTTCGCTACCAAGTATTTGCACCATGATGGGTGCAGGTTTCGCGATCGGCCGATTTCCGGGTTGCCTGCGCGGTGTGTTACCACGGAACAGTGCGGCTATGTCCTCCCAGTGACCGGATGGACATAAATTAACCTTTTCTAATCTTGTACCAATGCTACGTCACACTGCCCTTGTAACGAAGCAGAGTTGCTGGTACTCTTTCCCCACTTCGTCAGCCACTAGCTTCCGGATCGTCTGCAAGGGTCCAAAAACCTAAATAAGGAAAGCACATGAGAGACCTAACGGACCGGCTTGTCCGGCTCACACAGGAGCTCCGGGCACTCCGATTGCAGCTGAAGTGGAACACTTTTAAAGGCTCCAGCCCTAAGTCCCAAGATGAACTTCTCCATCAGGTGGTCAACGCGGATCTGGTGGAACAGTTGAGGTTAGCCACACAGCAGCTCACACATTTTCTCTGGGCCTATATTGATGCCGCAGCCAGGAATACCGGCCCAGACGTAGACTACGCAGCCCAAAGCCGCCAGCTGGCGGAAGTTACTGAACTTCTCAGCCGGCTTCGGCAAACCTCGTGTCCTGCCGCCGAGCAACTGGGTTTCGTTGCCCGAATAACCCTTGCAGTGGACCGCCACATGCAAGCTCAGGAGTTGGAGTATTCTCCACCACCAGACCAGCAGGAGATGAGGTTAGGCAAGTCTGCCTGAAGCAGCCTCAGCGGAATTGTGAAATGCCCCGCCCCTCGGCGGGGCATTTGCTTTGTGGGGTAAGACCATGTTGTCCCTCGGGAAGTGGTTTAAAATGCTGGCCATGCTCAAGCACATCCGCTGGAACGATGTTGAACTGGAAAGCCTGAATCCGCTGCTCGACCGCCAGATGATCACCGGCGAGAACCTGATGCTCGCCCGTGTGCTACTGAAGAAGGGATGTGTGGTGCCGGAACACAGCCATATGAATGAGCAGCTCACTTACATCCTGGAGGGGGCGCTCAAGTTCTGGATCGACGGCAAAGAAATCGTGGTCCGGGCCGGAGAAGTGCTTTGCATTCCGCCGCACATGCCGCACAAGGCCGAAGCACTGGAAGACACCGTGGACCTGGACGTCTTCTATCCGCCGCGCCAGGACTGGCTGGGCAAAACGGATTCTTACCTGCGCAACGCTGAACCGGCAGCCAGCCGCTAGGCGGGCCGCTGCAAGATGACGCCCGAGCGCGCGAAAGCTACTTCTCTATGTGAAATTGCCCAGGTGTTCTTGAAACTGGGAACTATCGCCTTTGGGGGGCCAGCCGCCCACATTGCTCTGATGGAAGAGGAGTTTGTCCGCCGCCGCGGATGGCTGGACCGGCAGGAATTTCTGGATCGGCTCGGGGCCGCCAACTTGATCCCGGGTCCAAGTTCAACTGAGATGGCCATCCACATCGGCTTTGCCCGTCGGGGATGGAAAGGTCTGATCGTTGCTGGCGTATGCTTTATCTTTCCCGCTGCGATCATTGTCGGTTTGTTGGCGGCTGCATACGTTCGCTACGGCTCTCTTCCGCAGATTGAAGGTATTCTCTACGGCATCAAGCCCGTGGTGGTGGCGATTGTGGCGCAGGCTTGCTGGAAGCTGGCCAGAACGGCGGTAAAGTCAGTTGTCTTATTTTCCATCGGCGTACTGGCGGCGGTGCTCTACGCGTTCAACATCAACACCGTAGGCATTCTTATTCTGGCGGCGTTTTTGGCTACAGGGCCACTGCTTTTCAAAGTGCATCACACGCCGGTATTTCCCGCGCTAGTGGGCTGGATCACTCCCTCTCGCCTGTTTTCGATGTCAGCCTTTCTGGTAATTACCACCGGAGCGCGGTTCAGCCTGCTCCGTCTGTTTGGAACTTTTCTGAAAACCGGAGCGGCGCTGTTCGGCAGCGGCTACGTGCTGCTGGCGTTTTTGCGGGCTGATTTTGTCTTGC
>JBAIYI010000430.1:0-3294 GCA_037915955.1 Terriglobales bacterium | reverse complement strand
CCCGTCAGCCGCGAGGTGCGGAGCAGGATGTCAATACGCTCGGGTACGCCGCCGATATCCTGCTTGGTGAAGCCACCCGCCGGAACCACGACAAGTTTTCCGGCGTTGGCGAAGGCCAACACAGCGCCGACCTCTTCCGGCGAGCCGGGCGTGACTGTGCAACCGGGCACCACGCCATTGATGCTCACGTTTTCCTGGGTAACATTCTGCTCGCCGACAATTCCGGCCAGTTCGCGTTGCAGAGATGCGCTTGCCGTTACGGTGCTCATACCGGAACTCCCGGCGCGGGCTCCACTTTGGCTTTCGGCAGAGGCCCGGTGATCTCACGGCAATAGCGGAGATCGGGAATTACTTTCTGCGGGTTAAGGATGTTGGCCGGGTTGTAAGCGTTGCGCAGCCGGATCATGACTTCCAGGTCGTCTTCCGTGAACATGGCGGTCATGAGGTTGCGCTTTTCCATGCCCACACCGTGCTCGCCGGTGATGGAACCCCCGAAGTTGAGGCAGCAGGCCATGATCTCTTTCGCCGCCAGCTTGCAGTTTTCTTTCTGCTTGGGATCGCGGGCGTCGAACAGGATGAGAGGGTGAAGATTGCCATCGCCGGCGTGGAAGACGTTGCCGATGATCAGCTCGTACTTTTTGCTGATGCGCTCGATTTCCGCCAGCGTGTAGGGAACTTTGGTGCGCGGGATCACGCCATCCTGGGTGTAATAAGAAGGAGATACGCGACCGACGGCGCCAAAGGCGGTCTTGCGGCCCAGCCAGAGGAGCTGACGCTGTTTTTCGTCGCGGGCGCGGCGCACTTCTCGGGCCTTCTGCTGCATGCAGACGGCGCTCACAGCTTCGGCCTGTTCTTCCACCATCTCGCGCATGCCTTCCAGTTCAATCAGCAGCACTGCGGCGGCGTCTTCGGGATAACCGGCGTGGACGTTGGCTTCCACGCAGCGGACCATCCAGCCATCTAGCATTTCAAGAGCTGCGGGAGTGATGCCGCTCTGGGTGATCGCGACCACGGTATTGGCAGCGTCTTCTACCGTGTTGTAAATGCCAAGCAAAGTGGTCACATGCTCCGGCAGGCGGGTGAGCTTCACGGTGATTTCTGTCACCACGCCCATGGTGCCTTCTGAGCCGACGAAGAAACCGGTGAGGTCGAGGCCGGTCGCGTCCTGGGTCTTGCCCCCGAAGCGAACGATGCGGCCATCAGGCAGCACAGCTTCAAGTCCGGTGACGTGATTCACTGTTACACCAAGCGCCAGCGTGTGTGGACCGCCGGAGTTTTCCGCCACATTGCCGCCGATGGTGCAGGCTTTCTGGCTGGACGGATCGGGTGCGTAATAGTAACCGTGCTTCGATGTCGCATTGCTGACTTCAAGATTGACCACGCCGGGCTGCACCACGGCGCGCTGATTGGCGACATCGATTTCGAGAATCTTGTTCATGCGCGCCAGCGAGAGCACGATGGCTTCCTTGCGCGCGATTGCGCCGCCGCTCAGGCCGGTTCCGGCGCCACGCGGCACAACGGGAATCGTGTTCTGCGAAGCGAGTCGCATGACCTGCGAGACTTGCTCGGTCTTGAGCGGGAAGACCACGGCGCCGGGGCGGCACTTGTCCACGCCGGCGTCATATTCATAAAGCATGAGTTCTTCAGGACGGTCGAGAACGGCATCATTGCCGGCGATCTTCTTCAATTGCTTCAGAATTGAAGGGTCCATGGGTTGGTCTCGCCTCCGATTGGCCTTAAATTGTAGCGCTTATTCAGCGAGGGAGCCATGGTTGCAGAGCAGGAAAAGAGCGGCGCTCAAGCGAAATCAGCACTTCTTAATGTCACAAACAAGGAGTGTCATGGCGGGAGAGAATTGCATCCATTGAAGGATGAAGGGCAACGGGCACAGACTTACATTTCTGATTGTAGAGATGGAGCCGCGGGACGGGCTCTCCACACGCAAGCTGCTGCTGGAATCAGCCAAGCACAATGTGATCACGGCGTATTCCGCGCGCGAGGGGACCAGGATGTTCAAGCGGTTCCCGAAAGTAGACGTGATCGGCATCGACGCGGAGCTGCCGGACCTGGAAGCCTCGGGGCTGATCGACGAAGCGCGCAGTCATAATCCGAGAATCCGGCTGGTGGCGCTCACGCCACGAATCGGCGCGAATTATGAGTGGGCCGATGAAGTGGTGAACTCACATGATCCTTCTGCGCTGCTCAAATGTCTGGAGAAGATGGGTGGGAGGACGGACATTTAATGGTTTTCTCTCGAGTGAAGCGAGAGATCCGTATTGCTATAACGGGTTCCAGGCAAGCAGACAAATCGTTGTGATGGCAAACAGTGAGATGCGGCAGTGCCGCGTCTCTACGTCAAGATTTTGAACAAACCTAAAATGCATGGCGGCTATAGGGCTCCCTCGCTGCGCTCGGGATTACAGAAAGAGGTCGCCTGCTCCCCTCTCGTACGGACCAAACCCTACTTCGCTTCTGCCAGCTGCGCGCTCTGGTATTCCTCGTAGGTTCCTTTGAAATCTTCTATCCCATCATGGTCGAAGTGCCAGATGCGGGTGGCAACTTCATCGATCAGGTCGTGGTCATGCGTGACCAGCAGAACTGTGCCCTGGTATCGCTGGAGAGCGATGTTCAGCGCGTTGATCGATTCAAGGTCAAGGTGATTCGTGGGTTCGTCGAAGACGAGGACGTTCGGCTTCTGCAGCATGAGCTTGCAGAAGAGGATGCGCGCTGCCTCGCCGCCGGAGAGGACATCAGTTTTTTTGCTCGCTTCGTCACGGGCGAAGAGCATCTGGCCGAGTAGGCCGCGGATTTCTTCGTTTGAGACAGACGGGTCCCACTGGTAAATCCAGTCAAAAACGGTCATGCCGTTCTGGATGAGGCTGCGATGGTCCTGGGGGAAGTAGCCGATGGAGGCTTCGTGGCCCCAGACGACTTTTCCGCCATCGATGAGCGGGCCGGTGTAGCCGCTGCTCTGGCGGAGTTCGGCTTCGGGCGTGCTGGGTGAATTGGAAAGAAGAGCATTGAGCAGCGTGGTTTTGCCGGCGCCGTTACGGCCCATGAGGGCGATCTTTTCACCGCGCTGCACGCTGGCGGTGAAATTGCGGATCACCTGGTTGTCGTCGTAGTTTTTTGAAACGCCTCCGACCTCAAGAATGTGCTTGCCGGAAGGGCGCTTCATTTCGAACTTGATGAAGGGACGCGCGATGTTTGACTTCGCCAGCTCGGTGAGCTGAAGGCGCTCAACTTCCTTGCGGCGCGATTGTACCTGGCTGGAACGGGTTCCGGCAGCAAAGC
>JBAIYI010000113.1:0-1731 GCA_037915955.1 Terriglobales bacterium | reverse complement strand
AGCCATGGTTTGACGGTTTATTGAGACTCCCCGGGGGAGGACGATATGGAATGGATAAGGACCTTGCTTGAGCAGCAGCCTCTGATGGCGCTGTTTCTCACCATTGCGCTTGGTTATTTAATCGGAGAGATCAACATCAAAGGCTTTTCGCTCGGAGCAGGAGCAGTCCTGTTCGTCGGCCTGGGCATAGGATGGTTCGCGCCGAAAGCGGCGCCGGCCGCGATGGTCGGCACGCTCGGCCTCGCGCTTTTCCTTTATACGGTGGGCATTCAGTACGGGAAGCAGTTTTTCCTCGGCTTCACCAGCGCATCCGGACGCCGAGCAAACATGATGGCGCTAACCGGAGTCTTCGCGGCTGGCGCAGTAAGTATCATGCTGACGAAAATGCTGGGCATGCCCTTGGGGCACTCGCTCGGCTTGTTTGCCGGATCAGGCACCAGCACGCCGACTCTCCAGGCCATCATCGCGGCACTCCGCAACGATGATGCCGCGGTGGGTTACTCGGTCTCCTATCCGTTCGGCGTGGCCGGGCCAATCCTATTTCTCTACATCATTTACATGATCATGAAGCCGAAGATCCAGGCGCCCACCAGCACCGGGGTTGAGATGCTTGAAATCGCCGTGCACAACCTGGATATGTTTGGCCGCACGCTGGGCGAGGTCATGACCGAGCTGCCTGCCGGCGTTCAGATCGCTGCCGTACGCACCGGGGAACGCAACGAGCCTGCCTCCCCCGCCATGGTAATTGCCGAAAATGACGTGCTCCTTGCCGTGGCTCCCACCAAGACGGCACTCGAAGAGGCGAGCCGCGCTATCGGTGCGCCGGCCCACGGGCGCTTTATGAAAGACCGCAGCCATCTTGATTATGTTCGCGTGTTTGCCTCCCGGCATGGTGTGGTGGGCCGCACGCTCGGCGATCTCGATATCCCCGGGGAAAAAGCTGCCTTCGTGCTTCATGTCCGCCGTGGCGATACTGACCTGATGTCCCGCCCGGATCTTGTGCTTGAGTTCGGCGATCGCGTCGGCCTGCTCGCCGATCGCAGCGATTTCGCCGGTCTGCGCAAGTATTTTGGCGATTCCATCAAGGGCACCGCTGAGTTCAGCTACATCTCCATCGGTATCGGCATGGCTCTCGGCTTCCTGCTCGGCGCGCTGAAGCTCCCGCTGCCCTTCATCGGAAAAATCACCATTGGTGTTT
Source organism: Terriglobales bacterium (assembly GCA_037915955.1). Classification (GTDB taxonomy): domain Bacteria; phylum Acidobacteriota; class Terriglobia; order Terriglobales; family Acidobacteriaceae; genus Angelobacter. The sequence goes on along the minus strand of JBAIYI010000113.1, from coordinate 533 downwards.
GTGGCGTGTTGATCGTGGCTCTTGTCCTCGGTCGCCTGCGGCGCACGCGCGACATGAATTGGACCATTCCGCTCTCCGCCAATCTCGTGCTGCGTACTCTCGGCTTGACGCTCTTTCTCGCTCAGGTTGGAATGGCTTCCGGCCCCAAGTTCGCGGCCACGGTTTCTTCGAGCGGATTGACCATGCTGGGTTATGGCGCGCTGGTGCTGGTTGCGCTTGTTCTGCCAGTTCTGATCCTGGGGTTGTTTGTCTTCAAGATGCCGTATGACGAGGTAGCGGGTATTGTTTCCGGAGCTTGCGGCAATCCTGCCATCCTTGCCTACTCGAACAAACTCGCGCCCACGGAAAGGCCGGACCTGGGCTATGCAATGATCTTCCCTGGCATGACCATCGTGAAGATCCTGTTTGTGGATGTGGTTGCGGCGCTGCTGCGATGAACTCTTAAGGTCGCGAAGCCAGTCTGTGCCGTTCGCGGGCCCTGCGCCGCTGCCTCGCTCCTCTGGACTCCTGTTCGAGCTAAAATAGCTCTCCTC
>JBAIYI010000708.1:0-4791 GCA_037915955.1 Terriglobales bacterium | reverse complement strand
GCAAACAGGAGGAACGCGAGAGCGAGTTTCATCGCCATCAAGTTATCATGATCGATTTCTTATGTCGCTATGGTCCACCGCGCTTTGTCTGAGGCGGCTCCGGCTACGCCTGCGCGCGAGCCTGCGGCGCAAGGAAGTGATTTGTTGGCAGTCTACCCAGCCCTTATTCCTCAGGTCGCTTCGCTCGCCTCAGAAACGGGCTGGGCTAACATATGCCGCGCCTACGGCGCTGGAGACTGGCGAAGTTGAGCACTTCGTTACTTCCGTTGGCTGCCTTGGCAGAAATATTTCGTCGGCTGATCTCAGCCCGGAATCTTGTTCGCGTTCATTCGCGGCTAATGTTTTGTAACTGGCGGCTCCAACGTAAGTACTGATGGCACTCGATCCGGCGCGGCAAGCCGGAGCAGGCCGTAGCAGATGCCGGCAAGACCGTTCATCAGTGCGGGCGATTCCACGGCCAGAGGGACGCCGCACAGCGGGCCGTGCTTTCTGATGCTCGCGAGGACATGGTTGGCTAGTTCGTTGACTTTCGCGGCCAGGTCAGCACTTCTCGTGAATTGGGCGGCTTGCAGCAGAAAGTCGAGATTCCCCAGATCGCCATGGCAGAGAGAATGGTTGGCACCGAAGCCACGGGCAAGAGTTGCTGCGATGGCGTGGTCAAGGTCCTCTCGCGAACTCGGATCGGCAGCCGCGCATCGGACCGCGGCCACACGGGCCAGACCGATTCCCGGCGCGCCGTAGCACCACGCCATGGAAGGTCCGGTAGTTGGCTTTTCACCTGCGTTGTCCACCCAATTACCCGTCACGGAAGAGTATTGCGTATGTTCGTAAGCAAGCGATTGCAAGGCGGTTTCACGGTAGCGATCTTTACCTGTTAACTCGGCCAGCTCAAGCAAAGCCCACGCGATGCCGGCGGCCCCGTGAGCAAAGCCGGTAATCGGCTTTGCTGTCTCAATGTTGTTGAACCATCCCACGCCTCCGGGTACAAATTGTGCTTTGGCAAGCAGGCGATCGCCACACTGCATAGCGACGGCCAGAGTTTTTGGGGAGGGAGCAACCCGGTGAAGAGCCAGCAGCGCACCGATGCATCCGGCAGAGCCGCCGATCACGTCGAGAGCCGTGTCTTCGCTGATAAGCTCAGGCAGGCGATCAACAATGGTTTCTGCCCAGGCGATCAGGTCATCATCATGCCAGAGCGCGCCCAGGTGCGAGAGCAGATAAACGATGCCTCCCCAGCCGTCGAAGGCCCCAATGGAACGCAGGACTTTGGTGCGCTGCTCCATGCGTGAGCGCAACGTTTTCAGACCGCGGCGGGCAAGCCCGGTGTATTTGGGAAACCCGAACGAACCGAGATGCGCCAGAGCAAGAATGATTCCTGACGAGCCGGTATAGAGATCTTCAAACAGCGCATCGAGTGACCATGTTTTGTTCACGTACGCGAAGCCGATCCAGGTGGCATCGCGTGTTTCCTGAAGAGCCAGGGCTTCCAGCCGATCGCCGATGCGTCGTGCTTCTTCAACCAGCATCAGGGCCAACTCCTGCCGCGAAAGCATGCGCTCAGGAGGTGCGGGCTCGTAGCGTTCTCGCGTCAGGTCATCTTCTGCGAGATCAAGCGTTGCGATAGAGGCCCGGATAAACCAGATTTGGCGTCGGAGGTCCGCTTGGTTCAGCCCGGCGGCTATTTCGCGCGAGAGAGCCAGACCAGATTTCGTCAGATACGATTCAATCTTTTCGCCGGTGCTGGTGCAGAGATCGAGCGATGCCGGCTGCGTGGTGAAGATGGGGATGTCACCTTGCATGAGGTCGCTCCGCTCGGCAGGGATCAGCGGCACGAGATGCGCGTTCTCTTCCACACCCACCCAGAGCCGGTCGAGCAGCAGCTCAAGGTCAATTGCGTCGCGCAGGTAGTCGGGATGAAGGGATTGCGAGAGCAGCACGCCGTAGCCGCGCGTCGCGCGCGCCACCACGCGGACTTCATCGTGGGCAAAGCGGTTGAGCGGGCCGGCTTCGCTCAGCAGTTCGTCTCTGTTGGCGCGCAGAAGCTCATACATCCGGGTAAAACCGTGGACGATCGGCTCCACATAGTGACGGACATCAATCTCTTCGCCTTCCACGGCAGGACGATTGCGAGCGCCGGGCATGCGGAACGGCTGGCGCACAGCGGCCATCTCATCAGTGCCTTCGCCCACCCACTGCAGAATGTTGTCAGTGATCTGTCCGGCAGCGCCGCCCAGACCGCTGAGTTCTATTCCAGCGTAATCGGCGTGAACGCCAGTGCGACGTGGGAGCATGCCTGTGCGAAGGACACTGCGGCTCTTGGCCAGGACCACCATGCGTGCATCGGGCTGCTGAATGTTAATCTGGCGCAGCCAGGGATGAAAAAGCGCTTCGAGGTCCACCAGTACGGGATGCTCTCCGCAGGCCAGCAGGTTCTCAAAGTGAAAATCCGTAGCCTGCAAGACGTACAGGATGGCCATGTACTCGCCCTGTCGCTCATAGAAACGAACAACTTCTTCCCGCGAGTTGCAGCCGGCGGTGTGCACGAATTCCACCCAGCCATGTGATTTCTTATCGAGCACTTTCAAGGTACGCAGTGGCGGGAAAGCGCCTTTGCTGTTCGTCCATTCAAGAAATTCCTGGAAGTGTAGATCGACTGCCGTGGAGCGTGGCTTGTACACGAGTTGAAAGCCGCTTTTGAATCTGGCGATCACCACGGATCGGCCGTGCCGATGAGTATCGCCTGCGCCTGCCATAGCTTCCACCAGCTCACCGCAGTCTGGGCCGACATTGAAGAGATCAATCAATTCCCGCCAGTCGACCGCAAGGTGCTCGAGAAATTCAGCGCTGACTTTGAGCCAATGCTCGACGCACACAGCGAGACGGCGGGCCATTACCGGATATTCGGCAAGAAGTTTGAGCGCGATCTCACGGTTGCGCAGGCGACTGGTGAAGCTGAGAAAGCGTTCCGCGGGAGTTTCTCCCTGTAGCACACCCTCCAACCGTGCCACGTGCAATTCCAGGACCGTTGTCTTGGCCAGGATCATTAACAGGCGCGACGGCAGATTGTTGTACATAGCCTGCACTGCGGATACAGGATCGAAAGGGGCCGCAGGATGGGCAGCCTTGATCTGTTCTACCCGTGCATGGAGCGCCTGCTGCGCATGGGATAAAAGGGGATCAACAAGACGGAGAAAGCCTGCTTCGGGGTGACTCGCTACGGGACCCCAGTTGGGGCGGTCGCTGGGTTCAGCTGCGGTTGTTGCGTACGCCCGGGAGAGCAGATGGACCCATTCGGGAATAGTGGCATTGAGAGATTCTGGCGAAGCCCCGAGAAGCTGGGCGAATTCGGCTTCGCTGAGGCCGTCAAGCGTGAGACGCTTTTCGAACCAGGAGTCCTTGTCGAAAGGTGAAGTAGATTTCCAGAACGCGAGGGTTTCGGCGGCGAGATCGCGGTCGAATGTTCCACTTTTGAGATCGTTTGCGCGAAAGAGGGCAAGGCGTTCAGAAAGAGAGAGTGCCCGTTTCCAGGATTGATCCGTGATGAGGGGCAGGGTTTGTGAAGCAGGGGTGGAGTGCACGGGAGGCGGAAAGACCTCAGGAATAGGAGCCCGAGCGAACCCGGTGCACGAAGGCCATCTTTATTTCGTACCTCTTATTTCGCACGTGGGGCGCTCGCCTCCTGTTGAAAATTGCCATCCCCCCGGCTTGCATCGCTCACCGGGGGTAACGACGATGGAACAGACGAGCTAGCAGCCGCAGGATTTCCAGCTATGGAAAGTCAACTCGGTGCAGCCAAGGGCAGTAGTGACCGGGACGGAGAAGTCTTCGTCTTCCGTCATCAGACCGCTGGCGACCTTAACTTCCTGGTCAGTGAGCATGGCCGGGCCAGCCGGGTGCTGCGGGATGGCCTGCAACTGCTCAGTGGTGAGGCTGCGGCGATATTTCGGATCTTTCCAGGAGCGGATGACGTCTGAATTCGTCTGGGGGGTAGCGAAAATTTCCATTGGTCTCTCCTTTGATTTGATACGGCGCAAATCATATTCAGACGGCTATGGGTAAGGGTCAAGCGGAATAAGAGAAATCTAAGGAGAGCAGTTCCATTTTGGAACTGGCTTGGGGATTTACGGCAGAGTACGCAATGAGCGCAAAGTAGATGAAACGCGCGATTCATGGACGAAAAACACGGATTTCGACGGTTTGGCTACACTTGAAAGCACAGGACTTCCCATGCTTCGCTCGGGAGTACTCCAAGGTCTACTCACCTGATCTGGCTAGCTCTATGGCTCGCACCAGGGCTTGCGCCTTGTTCAGGCATTCCTGGTATTCGCTTTCAGGGACCGAGTCAGCCACGATGCCGGCACCAGCCTGTACCCAGGCTTTTTTACCTTTCATTAGCATGGTGCGAATGGCGATGCAGGAATCGAGATTGCCTGCGAAATCCGCGTAAAGCACACTGCCTCCGTAAGTGCCACGGCGCACGGGTTCGACTTCTTCAATGATCTCCATGGCGCGGACCTTGGGTGCGCCGGTCAAGGTGCCGGCGGGGAAGCAGGCGGCGAGGGCGTCTACGGGGCTGAGATCACGGCGCAGCGTGCCCTCAATAGCCGAGACCAGGTGCATGACGTGGGAGTAGCGTTCCACGAACATGAGGTCACGAACTTTTACGGTGCCGAATTCACTGACGCGGCCAACGTCATTACGGCCGAGGTCAACCAGCATGACGTGCTCGGCGCGTTCTTTTTCATCGTTGCGCAACTCTTCTTCAAGACGGAGGTCGGCGGCTTCGTCCGG